>CATMOP010000169.1 GCA_950072225.1 uncultured Nitrospina sp. | reverse complement strand
AAACGATACAGACTCCAAGGACAATTATGACTTATGAAAACTGAATCCTAAATCTGGTATAAATAACGGGGTCTGGTCAGTTGGTACGATCCCAAAGTGCTTGAAACGATTACCACGTATCTTCTTGGAAAGGAAACATCAGGCGTATCAGAACCCGTTTTCACAAAGTCAGTCTCAATAAAAGAACTCGAGGCCGGACAGATATTGCGGTCCGATATTGAAACGGCTGCAGGGGCTCTCCTGCTTTCGGCCGGCCAAAGACTTTCTGTGGCCAATATAAACAGGTTGCGGAATTATGCAAAAATGACGGGGATTAAGGAACCCATTCAAGTTGAAATCACAATTTCACAAAATTAATCAGCATATCTTTGAAGAATGTGACAAGTTTTATAGGGCATCTCTGAAAATTGCTTTTCGCCATGAGCGCCCCTTATAAAATATGGGCCTGCGAATTGCCTTAGAGAAAATTACCGAATGAAAAGAGATTCTCTATAGTTTCTTGACCTAAATTCCTAATCGGCTGGTAAGGATCTTGGTTCCCATGCGGGCTTTGGCGGTGAAGTCCGACCAGGATCTTAATTTAGTAATTTGTTTCATGATGTAGGTGGGGCTACTGTAGAACCGGGCATGGCACTCATCCTGGATCTGGCGCAATTCTTCTTCGCTGAAATCCTTGTTCCAGAACTTGATTTTAAAATCAGCAGTGGGGTTTTCCGCAAACTTCTGCCAGTGATCTTCAGGCACGATTCCTTCATTCAGCATTTGATAATAAAGTTCCACCTTTGGGTAAGGTGTGCAGATTGAGAACTGTGCGTAATCGGGTTTTAGCTTTTTGGCGAAATCAACGGTTTCGTACATTTCTTCTTTGGTCTCATGAGGAATGCCGATCATCATGTAAGCGAAGAAACCGATTCCCGCCTCGCGGGTCATTTTGCAGGCGCGTTCCACTTTTTCGGGAGTCTGGCCCTTTTGCAGGTATTTCAGGTGTTTCAGGTTGGCAGATTCGATGCCAAAATGGATGCGGTAGCATCCGGCCTGTTTGAGTGCCTTCAGTACTTCAGGGTTGATGGTGTCAACCCGGGCGGAAATTTTGAAATGTATTTTAATACCCCGCACAACGATCAGGTCACAAATTGCCAGCACGTTTTTTTTGTCGATGGTGATGGTGTCGTCGACAAAAAACAGATCGTCCACTCCCATCTTAACCAGTTCTTCAATTTCTTCGACCACGCTTTCGGGACTGCGGATACGGAACTTGGTTTTGCGAATATCACAGAAGGAGCAAGCCGCCGGGCATCCTCTCGTCGCCTGGATGGTGAAGAACTGTCGGCCTTCGCCAATAATATGCTGGTAGCAAGAAACATCGACCAGATGGCGGGCGGGAAAAGGCAGTTCATCGAGATCCAAAAGCTCGGTTTCTGCCGGATTGATATGTGAGGTTCCGTTCAGTTTCCAGCCAAGGCCGTTAATGGATGACAAAGATTCTGCAATCGGTACATCCCTTAATTCTAAAGCCTGAACAAAACGGGCGAATATTTTTTCGCCTTCACCGAAAACGACATAATCGATTTCCGGCAGGTTGAGGGTTTCTTTCGGGTATAAGTTGACATGAGGTCCGCCAAGGCAGATTTTCAGGTTCGGGTGCTCCTGTTTCAAAACCTTCGCCGTATGCATGGCATCGAGCAGGTTAAAAGTCATGATGCTCATGGCGACCATGTCCGGTTTGATTTCGCGGACGCGTGCCAGCAAAGCTTGTTCTGAAACGTTTTCCGGTGGGCAGTCGATAAAGGTCGCGGTATTTCCCGTTTCGCGCTCGTAATAGGCGGCGACGTAGAGAAGCCCGAGTTTCGGATAATAGCCTTTACCACCTTCCAGGGCTTTGGGCACGGAAGATTCGAGAGAAATGGTTTCGGGTGGGACGAGGAATAAAATTTTCATGGGATTGAACAACTTTTTCCTTTAATATCAGACTCCTGGGCATTGCTGAGAATTGCTTTTGGCCGTGAGCGGCCCTTATTTATAAGGGCCTGCAAGTTGCTTTAGAGCAAATTACCGAATGGACAGAAAGCCCCTATTACCTTACCACAGATAAATTGAAAGGTCGGTTCAGAGTGAAGCCCATTGTTACCGTTACCAATATGTTTCCCGAGGCCGCTTTGGAAAAGCTGGGCGCGCATTGCGATTTGCGGACCAACCAGACAGAAAACCCGCCACCAGCCGAAGATCTCAAAAAATACGCATCGGAAAGCGCGGTGATTGTGACCTACTTAACGGACAAAATTGACCGGGACATTATTAATTGCGGCGAGAATTTGAAGCTCATCGCCAATTTTGGAGCCGGATTCAACAATATTGATGTGGCGCAGGCCATAAAAAAGGGCATCTGGGTTACGAATACACCGGGAGTCCTGCATGAAACCACCGCGGATTTGACCTGGGCAATGATTCTGGGAGCCGCCCGGCGCATTGTTCCCAGCGACCGCTTCACCCGGGAAAACCGATTTAAAGGATGGCAGGCGAAAATGTTTCTGGGGGGAGATGTTTATGGAAAAACCCTGGGCATTATTGGTTGCGGTGAAATAGGCCAAGCGGTTGCCCGCAGGGCATCGGGTTTCAATATGCGGGTGCTCTATTGCAACCGCAACCGACTGCCGGCAGAAAAGGAGCAGCAATTGAACGCGGTCTATACTCCTTTGGAAGAATTGCTCCGGCAATCCGACTTTGTCACGGTTCATGTCCCTTTGACCGGACAAACTCAACACATGATCGGCAAGGAGCAGTTTTTAATGATGAAACCTACAGCTTATTTCATCCATACTGCTCGGGGTAAGGTGGTGGACGATAAAGCCCTGGTCGAAGCACTGAAAGAAGGTGAAATCGCCGGTGCGGCACTGGATGTTTATGAAAACGAACCGGCTCTCACTGAAGGCATGACCCAGTTAGAAAATCTGATGTTACTCCCTCATATCGGCAGTGCCAGCCATGAAACCCGTGACCGCATGGCCGATCTGGTCGCCGACAATGTGTTGGATGCCTTGGAAGGTAAAACCCCACGTTGCCTGGTGCCATCGTGGAAAGAATGATGCCAGTTAAACATTAAAGCGGAAGTGCATGATGTCGCCGTCCTGGACGACGTAATCCTTTCCTTCGACTCTCAGTTTGCCCGCGTCTTTAATCCCCGCCTCCGATTTATGCTCAGTCAGGTCTTCCAGGTTGTAGACTTCGGCACGAATGAAACCCTTTTCGAAATCGGTATGGATCGCTCCCGCCGCTTGCGGGGCTTTCGAGTTTTTTCGGATCGTCCAGGCCCGGTTTTCTTTGCCTCCCGCCGTGAAGAATGTGACGAGTTCGAGCAGTTCATACCCAGCCGAGATCATACGGTCGAGTCCGGTTTCGGTCAGCCCCATTTCTTCCATAAAAGCTGTTTGCTCTTCCAGGTCTTCGATCTCCATAATCTCGCTTTCCAGTTTTCCGGCCAGTGCCACAACCGATGAGCCGTCCTGCTTGGCAATTTCTTTAACCTTTAGCACGAGTTCATTTTCCATATCGCCAGGATCCATGACGTTACAGATATAAAGGACTGGCTTGGCACTCAGCAGGGTCAGGCTTTTTACGAACAGGTTCTGTTCATCGTTGAAATCCACAATGGTTCGCACTGGTTGGATTTGATCGAGGACCTCGGACAATTTTGCGATCACATCCATCTGCATGCGCGCTTCCTTGTCTCCAGATTTGGCCAGTTTTTCAACCTTGGTTTTTCTGCGGTCGAGAGTTTCCATGTCGGCGATCATCAATTCGGTGTTGATGGTGTCGATATCGGAAACCGGGTCGATGGTGTCGCTGACATGGGGAACATTGTTATCCTCGAAACAACGGACCACATGAGCGATGGCGTCTACCTCACGGATGTGCCCGAGAAATTTATTGCCCAGTCCTTCGCCCTTAGACGCGCCCTTGATGAGTCCAGCGATGTCGACAAACTCTATGGTCGTGGGAACAATTTTATCGGCCTTGATGTGTTGGGAGATGATATCCAGACGTTTATCAGGAACCGGCACGATGCCGCCATTGGGTTTGCTGGTGGTGAACGCATAATTTCCCGCCAAGGCTTTGGTTCGTGTCAAAGCGCCGAACAGGGTTGATTTTCCCGCATTGGGGAGGCCAACAAGGCCACAGGTAAAGCCCATGAAAATTTGAATCCTTTCTATTCGTCATTGCGAACGAAGTGAAGCTATCCAGAAAAAAACCTGGATCGCCACGCCGCTTTCAGCGGCTCGCGATGACGGGCAAAGGGGAATATTGAGAACCTAAATCCAGAAGCGCAACTATTTTGGTTCGCTTATTAATGTTCTGACCTATTCCCTCTGGGCGTGGCTCCTTAGCAGGAGAGGCAACAAGGCAAAAGCTCGTTGAGCCGCCAAGACCATTTATTTGTCAGAGAAAGTTATTGCACGCTGGCCCCACGCCCAGTGGGGAAAGGTTTTAAAAAAACCAGGCACAAGAATACCAGAAAAGCGTAGCCGGCGATGATTTTAAAAAACATTTGTGGAGTCACGAAACTTAACAGGGTGAGGAAAATAACCGCCCCGACGCTTCCGTAAGCTCCTGCCAGGCCGGCTAGTTTTCCGGTGAGAGGTTTGGAGATCAAGGGAATCACTGCAAAACAGGCGCCATTACCTGCTTTAAAGAATATGGAACCGACGACCACAAGGGCTATGGCAGAGGTAAGTTGCCAACTGGAGTCTATCTCTCCCATAAACCAGTGACTCACTAGTCCTCCAAGGATCATGATGAAGAGGGTTCTTCTGCGGCCAAACCGATCAGAAATCCAGCCTCCTCCAGGGCGAGCGATCAGGTTCATGCAAGCATAACTGGCCCCCAGTACTCCCGCTAATCCCATAGAAAGGGAGAAAGTCGGTTGCAGAAACTGGGGAAACATTGAAACGACCGCCAACTCGGAACCAAATGTAAGGGAATAGACCAGGCACAATATAGCGATCTGGCTGAACGAATATTTTTTTTCTTCGGGCACGGGGTGTTGCAATCTAGGCATGTTGACTTGCCAGCATCGAGCTGTGTTCAAGATAAAAAGAAAGACAATGGCGAGAATCATGGCCATGGAAAGAGAGTCAGGGATCAGGGAAAACGGATGCCCGGAAAGTTTCCAGATGAACAGAACCATAGCCCCATAAACAGGTAGGAGTAAAAGG
>CATMOP010000168.1 GCA_950072225.1 uncultured Nitrospina sp. | reverse complement strand
ATAGCGAATTCATGAAAATCGGCGATAAGACCTTCAAGTCCAGGCTGATTGTGGGAACCGGGAAATACAAATCCTTCGATGAAACCAGGCAGGCCATTGAAATATCCGGCGCTGAAATGATAACAGTCGCCGTGCGCCGGATTGAGTTAGACAAAAATAAGGACTCCATACTCAATCACCTCGACCCTAAACGCTACACCTTTTTGCCAAACACGGCAGGATGTTATTCAGTGAAAGATGCGGTGATGACCTGCGAACTGGCCCGGGAAGCGGGACTGGGAAACATCGTCAAAGTGGAGGTCATCGGAGACGAGAAAACCCTGTTCCCCGACAACGAAGCCACGCTGGAAGCCTCTAAACTGCTGGTCAAGGACGGTTTTCATGTTCTACCCTATTGCACGGATGATGTGGTCCTCTGCAAAAAGCTCGAAGACATCGGTTGCACCGCCGTCATGCCGTTGGCGGCACCGATCGGCTCCGGACTTGGCATTCGTAATCCTTACAACATTAAACTGATTCTCCAAGCAGTTAAAATTCCGGTCATCATCGACGCCGGGGTGGGCACAGCCTCTGATGCCAGCCGCGCTATGGAACTGGGGGTTGCGGGAATTTTGATGAACACCGCCATCGCCGGCGCCAAAGACCCGTTAAAAATGGCGCAGGCCATGAAAATGGCGGTTGAGTGCGGCAGGATGGCTTTTGAAGCCGGACGCATCCCGAAAAAACTTTATGCCTCCGCCAGCAGTCCGCTGGACGGTTTGATCGAGCTATAACCATCATGATGACTTCGGTCCCTTTCAAGCCAGTGGAAAAACAGGAATTGGATTTCTTACAGGTTTACCTCATCACCGACCTCAAGCGGATCGGCAAAGACCGGTTTCTGGGCGCGGTGGAAGAAGCCCTGCAAGGTGGCGTGTGCGCCCTGCAAATCCGGGAAAAAGACCTGAATCCGAACGACCTGCTGGCGCTGGCCCTTGAAATCAAACCTTTGATCCAACACTACCACGCCAAATTGTTTATCAACGACCGCGCCGATATTGCTGTCATGGCAGGAGCGGATGGCGTGCATCTGACAGAAACCAGCATTCAAGCCAGTGAGGTCAAAAATAGTTTTCCTGATTTAATCGTTGGGGTCTCTACGCATTCAATAGAAGGAGCACGTCTTGCCGATACACAAGGCGCGGATTTCATCACCTTCAGTCCGATTTATGCAACACCTTCTAAAGCGAATTACGGTCCGCCGCAAGGACTGGACTTGCTCCGGCAAGTCACCCAGGCGGTTCACCTGCCGGTTCTCGCATTAGGAGGAATAACACCACACCGCGTTCCCGAATGTCTGGAACACGGGGCCTTCGGGGTCGCCGTGATTTCCGGCATCTGGGACTCGACTCATATAAAACAGCAATCATCTGAATATACGCAGAATTTTGGAGGAAACACGTTATGACGCAATCAAAATCTAATAGCAACGACAATGGCAACCGTCACGGAGTGACCGATGAAAAGGTCGTGATATCTACGGACCCGATTTCCCCGAACTCTAAAAAAGTCTATGTCCAAGGAACCTTGCATCCGGCCATCCAAGTCCCTTTCCGGGAAATTACTCTTTCCTCCACAGTTGGTGGTAACGGGAATGGCAATGGAAACGGCACGCACGCAGAAAATGATGAAAGTTCCATCCTCGTCTATGACACCTCCGGTCCCTACACCGACCCGAAAGCGAATATTGATATCCGTGAAGGATTGAATCCCATTCGCCTGCCCTGGATTATGGGCCGGGAAGATGTCGAGTATTACGATGGCCGGGGTATCCTGCCTAAAGACGATGGTTACCGCGACGGGGAAAACCCCAATACCGAACGTTTCCCAAAAACCCGCAACCAGATTCTGCGCGCCAAACCAGGCCGTAATGTCACGCAAATGCATTATGCCAAAAAGGGGATCATCACTCCCGAGATGGAGTTCATCGCCATTCGTGAAAACCAGAAAAGGAAACAATGGATCAAAGACGAAGAACGCGAACAACGACTAAAGGGAAATTCCTTCGGCGCCAGCCTGCAAGAGGAAATCACCCCCGAGTTCGTCCGCGATGAAGTGGCCCGGGGCCGAGCCATCATCCCGGCCAACATCAACCATCCGGAATCGGAGCCGATGATTATCGGAAGAAACTTCCTCGTCAAGATCAACTCCAATATCGGCAACTCTGCGGTCAGTTCCTCCATTGAAGAAGAAGTCGAAAAGATGGTCTGGTCGGCACGTTGCGGGGCCGACAATGTAATGGATCTTTCAACCGGAAAAAATATTCACACCACCCGCGAATGGATCTTGCGTAACTCTCCCGTGCCCATCGGCACAGTGCCCATCTACCAGGCCTTGGAAAAAGTCAATGGCAAGATCGAAGACCTGACCTGGGAGATTTACCGCGATACCCTGATCGAACAGTGTGAACAGGGAGTGGACTATTTCACCATTCATGCCGGGGTTTTATTGCGCTATGTGCCGATGACGGCTAAACGGGTGACCGGCATTGTCTCCCGGGGCGGTGCGATTCTGGCTAAATGGTGCCTCACTTATCATAAGGAAAACTTCCTCTATACCAACTTTGAGGAAATATGCGAAATCATGAAAGCTTATGATGTCTCCTTCTCACTGGGTGACGGATTGCGTCCCGGTTCCCTTGCCGATGCCAACGACGAAGCCCAGTTTTCTGAACTGGAAACTCTCGGTGAATTGACCAAGATCGCCTGGGAACATGAAGTGCAGTGCATGATCGAAGGTCCGGGTCATGTTCCCATGCACATGATCAAGGAGAATATGGAAAGACAACTGGAAGCTTGCGGTGAAGCCCCCTTCTATACATTGGGACCGCTGACCACCGACATCGCGCCAGGTTACGACCACATCACCAGTGGAATCGGCGCGGCGATGATCGGCTGGTACGGCACCGCCATGCTCTGCTACGTCACCCCCAAGGAACATCTGGGACTGCCCAACCGTGATGATGTGAAAGAAGGCGTCATCACTTACAAGATCGCGGCGCATGCGGCGGACCTGGCGAAAGGCCATCCCGGAGCAAGAGTGCGTGACGATGCCCTCAGCAAGGCCCGGTTCGAGTTCCGCTGGGAAGACCAGTTCAACCTGTCGCTCGATCCGGAAAAGGCCCTGCAGTTTCACGACGAGACATTGCCGAAAGATTCCGCCAAGGTGGCGCATTTCTGTTCCATGTGCGGCCCGCATTTCTGCTCGATGAAAATTACGCAGGACGTGCGCGACTACGCCGAGCAAAAAGGCCTGGAAGAAAAACAGGCTTTGGAAGCAGGCATGAATGAGATGTCCGAATCTTTCAAGGAAAAAGGCGGGGAGATTTACCACTAGCCCCAGCGTGACGCTGGACCCAATGAGACGGTGATACCCTTCCGGGGCATGCGTTATAATTTTCCTCAGCCTTCATGCCCGGTACGGGCAAAGACTAATGAGGGGACATAACCCGCTGGCGCGACCGCCAGTCGTCATGCTGAGCCTGTCGAAGCATAAAAACTCCTCCCCTGACAAGGGGGATTGAGGAGGTTTGAGCTATTTTCCTGGCACCAGGAAAATGGTAAGTAGGCGGCTGTCACCCTGAGCATGACGAAGCATCTCGCCGCAGAAGCCACAAGTAATCTCCATCATGCCAAATTTATTTCGTAATGGGTGCTACGACCACCCCCAGAGGGAATAAGAACTCCTTTTTCAGTTAAGTCCTGCAAGTCCCTGGTTGCGGTTGCTTTTGAAGTACCGGTGATCGAAATATAATTTTTGGTACTCATACCGCCCTCAAATCCTTTCAGCCCTTCTTTCAGTATCCGGCGCACGACTTTCAACTGGCGATCATTGAGTTGATCTTTAAAACGATCAAAGAATTTTGCTTTATTGATGGTGAACTCAATTTGTTTTTCTGCATAAGTATGAGCATCCAAAATTGTCGTCACAAAGCAAATGATCCAAGGAGTAATTTCATTGGAACCCTGTGCTGCTTTAAGGGCATCGTAATAAGCCTTTTTATTGGTTTCTATCATAGTAGAAAGGCTTAACAAGATCGGGTGTCCCACCCCTTGGGATAAAGCTTTTTCGGCTAATGCCCGACCTATCCTCCCATTCCCATCTTCAAAAGGATGGATGGTTTCAAAATAAAGATGAACAATTGCTGATCGAATGGGTGGGTGCTTGAGTGGCTCTTTTCCCTTTGGGTCAGTATTATTGAACCATTTAATAAACCGGGTCATTTCTTTTGGAACGCGGCTTGATGGAGGAGCTTCAAAATGAATTTTTGTTTTTCCAATGGGTCCGGATATCACTTGCATCGGTTCTTTATGTGTTCGCCAGCTTCCAACATCAATTCTCTGATTCCCCTTCATCACCATTTTATGCCAGGAGAACAGTTTTTCTTTTTTCAGTTTTTCAGCATAAGAGTTACGAACATCCACCATAAGCCCTGCAATACCTTCTGCTTTTTTATCCTTTGTTTGCGGGGCTTTTGGAGAGATGCCAAGATTATTTCTAATGGAGGACATAACATCCGGGCGGCTTAAATATTCGCCCTCGATTTCTGAAGTTTTCAGGGCCTCAGAAACCATCATATCAATGGTTATTTCGGTTTGAGCCTCCTCCGTTAATGCATCATGAAGGCCGCTAATGCGCCCCACACGCTTCTCGAAAATGAAAAGAAGGTCTTCAATTTCTTGCAGATTATATTGAAAGTTGGGCCAGTCTGACTGTTGCCAGTTATAGGTCATGAGCCGATTATAGCATTTATTCGGCTCACTACAAGTTAATTTTTGAGCCGAATAAATGCTATAATCGGCTCACCGGTTGAGGTGGAAAATCGCAGGCTCACCCTTCGACAAACTCAGGATGACAAGCAAACCCCCTCAATCCCCCCTTTCAGGGGGGGTTATAATTTATTGCCCCGGCGGTCGCGACAGCGCGTGGTGACCCCTCAATTATCTTCATGCCCCGTAGGGGTATCACCGCCTCACTAGCCCCACGCCGAGTGGGGGTTGACCAAATGGATGGTTGCATTTAGAATAGCCATCATCTGATTTTTCAGGCGCGTAGCTCAGGGGTAGAGTACTTGCTTGACATGCAAGGGGTCGGCGGTTCGAAGCCGCCCGTGCCTATTTTTTAAATTTTAGCTGGCCTCAACGGCCTAAGTTGGGCATCTGAGCTTCCAGATTCA
>CATMOP010000167.1 GCA_950072225.1 uncultured Nitrospina sp. | reverse complement strand
TTTTGAATTTTTTTTCCCCTTAACTTTGATTTTAATCCATATTTTTGAACATCATTATTTAATTGAGAAACTTCTTCTAACTTCCAGTCTTTTAACATTAAAAAAGTTTGATCTAAAATCGTTTTATTATATAAAAGTCCTACCCAAAAAGCAGGTAAAGCACATATTCTGTTCCAAGATCCACTATCAGCGCCTCTCATTTCAATATATTGTTTTATTCTAACATCAGTAAAAATAGTACTAATATGATTTTCTAAATCTTTAACAGTAGGCAGTTGTTTTGGAATTTTTTTTAATTTACCATTTAAAAAATCTTCAAAATTTTGATTACCTACTTCAATATATTTTCCATCTTTTATTACAAAATACATTGGTACTTTTAGTAAATAAGAAACATACTTTTCAAATGTAAATTTTTTTGAAAAAACCTCAGAAATTATACCACATCTTTTTTTATCAGTATTTGACCAAACATAACTTCTATAACTTAAAAATTCAGATTTTTTTTTATTTATAATTGGGGAATTAGCAAATAAAGCTGTAATAAATGGTTGTAAAGCAAATCCTATTCTTACTTTTTTAAACATATCTTTTTCATTTGCATAATCCAGGTTGGTTTGTATAGAACAAGTTGATGACATCATTTCTAGTCCATGAGATCCTGTCATCTTCATTCTTTTTTTCATAATTGAATATCTTTTTTTTGGAACCCATCCAGTATTTTTTTTAAAATTTTTCGGATAATAACCAATACCAAGAATTCCTAATTTCTTTTTTGTACAAATTGTTTTAAGTTGATCTAGGTAAGTTTTGGCTTGTTTACAAGTTTCATGAATAGTTTTAACTGTTCCTCCAGATAATTCAATTTGGCATCTAGGTTCAAGTGAAATAGTTGATTCTTTATTTTTTAATGCTATTGGATTTTTATCTTCAATTATTTCTTTCCACCCCTTTTTTTTTAATAATTTAAATAAAGATCTAATTCCATTCTTTCCATGATAATTAATTGGCTGCAAGGTATCTAAATCATAAAGAAATTTTTCGTGCTCAGTTCCAATTTTCCAAAACTGTTGAGTCTTGGATCCTTTTTCAAAATATTCAATTATTTCTTTCTTATTCTCTAAAATTTTACTCATATTTTTTTATCTATTAACAAAGTTAATGCACTAATTGCTGCAGTATCAGCCCTTAAAATTCTTTTTCCTAAAGTTAAACCATAAATATAATTCAAATTTTTTAAAAAAGTTTTTTCTGATAAAGAAAATCCACCTTCAGGTCCAATAAGTATAGTGTTTATTTTTTTTTTTGACTCTGATTTGAATAAATCATTGAAAAAAAATTTTTTTTCTGTTTCATCACAAAAAATAATTTGATCTTTTTTATTCCACGAAGATAGAATGCTTTTTAAGCTTCTAAATTCATGTATTTTAGGCACACTAAGCCTTCCTGATTGTTGCGAAGCTGCTATAGCACAAGTATTTGCTCTTTTATAATTAAATTTTTTAATAACAGAATGTTCTGAAATAATTGGATAAATATTAGAAACACCTAACTCGGTAATTTTTTCTATTAAATAATAATTTCTATGACCTTTAATTGGAACGTAAATAATATTTATTAAATTTTCTTCTTCCTGTTTTTTTATTTGTTTATCAATTAACAAAGTTGGAACTACATAAAAAAATTTAGGATTACCATCTTTGATGCCAGCTAATACACTTATATCTGATTTATTTCTTTCATCTAATCCTATAGCGTTGTTGGAAATACAACCTAGGGGATTTTTCACATGAACGGGCTTGCTTTGAAAATGATGCGTGTCCGCGCCGGTCTAACTCAGTTCGCCCTCAGCAAGATGTCCGGCGTTCATCCTTCCAGGATCAGTGAGATGGAACGCAACCAACGTCCAGTATCGGCTGAGCTGGCCAAGATTCTTGAAGACTCGATATCACTAACTCCGCCTGGGGTATCGACATGACGCCCTCAGAACGGCAATTAAGGGGGAGGTTGGGCGGTTTTGCGCTAGCCGCCAAACGGGACCCCAAAACCTACACAGCCAGCGCTAGGGTGGCCTTCATGGACCGATTCCTAAATGAGGTCGACCCGGAACGGATTCTTCCTCCAGATGAGAGAGAACGCCGTGCTGTTGCCGCCCGTAGAGCGTATTTCGCCAGGCTAGCTATGATCTCGGCCCGGACCAGAAGCAAGGCCAAGGCTAAACGGGACCGACTTTCGTCCGGAAAAGGTAGGAACAAAAAATGGTAGGAGGCCTATTTCGCCAGGAAGCTGACCTCTTGGGTAGCGGTTGACAGGATGTTATCCGAAGCAAGCACAGAGGAGTATCAAACCGATGGGGACGAGAAAACGACTTAATAAAAAGTTGGTGCACCAAGGGAAGACTGTCCCTATGCGAATGCTGCCGGGGGTGCTTTGTTCCAACTGTTCAGTGGGCATTCCTCGGGCGGCTATGAAGAAGGGTGGCCCCATTGAGTGGTGCGGTGTGTTGCGAATACGGAATGAGCATGGCGTGAGTTGGTTCTGCCCGGCATGTGCAGAACGTGGACGGAATCCGCGTGATTTCTAACTTCAAAGCCGACAAACAAACAGGCATCTTGAAAAAAATAAAGTCTCCATGCCCGTGCTGACTCCCCCAAAGACTGATCGCCCCGAGTAAAGAATGTCTAGTCCTGATTTCAACACATTACCTCTGACCGATTTAGGCAACGCCGAACGCCTGGCTGCCAGATTCGGCTACCGATTACGTTACTGCCATCTCTGGGGCAAATGGTTGCAATATGACGGTCGGCGGTGGGCAACGGATGACACGGGTGAAATCCATCGGTTGGCCGCCACCACTGCTCGATTGCTACTCGATGAAGCCCGGGACCTTGCCCAACTTGCTCAGGCTGCCGAGGAACTTGAACGGCAACGCCTAATCGACGTGGTGGAAGCCACCGTTAAGTGGGCCAAGCGTTCCGAAGGCGTCGCGAGAATCAACGCCATGGTGGAGTTGGCCCGTTCTCGCCTCGGCATCCCTGTAAGGCCGGAGGAGATGGACTCCGACCCGTGGTTATTCAACGCAGTCAACGCCACCATTGACTTGCGGACCGGCGACCTCCAACCACATGACCCCCAGGACCTAATTACTAAATTGGCACCGGTCCAGTATGACCCCGAAGCCCGATATGGTTGCTGGGATGATTTTTTGGAAAGTGTCTTGCCTTCCCGGGCGGTAAGGGATTTTGTTCAGCGAGTTGGCGGTTACTCTTTGACCGGAATGACTACGGAGGAAAAACTCTTTTTCCTGTGGGGTCCGACCGCGACGGGTAAATCGACGCTGCTTCGGGCAATTTGCGCCGCCATGGGTGACTACGCGGCCACCGCCGATTTCTCTACTTTCCTACAAAGAGACCATCGGGGTCCTTCCAACGACATCGCCCGGTTGGCTGGCAAGCGGTTGGTAGTGTCCATCGAAGTGGACCAGGGTAGCCGCTTTGCCGAAGGGCTGGTCCAACAACTCACCGGTGGCGACGTGGTCACAGCCCGGTTCATGTACGGCGAGTTTTTTGAATTCATCCCGCAGTTCAAGCTGTGGCTGGCGGCCAACGACCGCCCAAGTGTACGGGATGACAATGACGCTATTTGGCGGAGAATCTTACAGGTCCACTTTTCTACCCAGATACCGGAAGAAGACCGCGATGACGACATCAAGGCCACTCTTTCGGACCCGGACGTAGCCGGTCCTGCCGTTCTAGCTTGGTTGGTCCAAGGTTGCCTTCAGTGGCAGCAATACGGGCTTCAGGTGCCCGGTGAGGTCCAAGCTACCACTCAGGACTACCGGCGGGAGATGGACCCACTGTCGGACTTCCTGGAAGAGTCTTGCATATTGTTCTCCGAGGCTAGGGTAAGAAATCCTGATTTGTGGAGCGCTTATCGCGACTGGTGCAAGGAAAACCATGTCCGCTATCCCCTGGGGCGGAAGGGGTTCACCCAAAGGATAAAAGCCCTCCATGGTGTCCACCAAACTACTGATAGTGGTGCCCGTGTCTGGCACGGCATCGGATTGTTATCCCCCGAACTGGTCACCAATGAGTAGGACTACAGTTCACCTACACTTGGGGGCCTATTTTGGTAAACCTCCCCTTATATCTCCTCGCGAAGAGAGATTACCGGAAAAACCTCCCAAGTGTAGTCGAAGTGTAGTTAATGCCGAAAAGCAAACATCGTAAGAAACAGCAGGCCAGATCGCCGAGGAGTTTAGCTTCCCAATTGATGCCGAGTAGGGCTTGTGATGGTTGCGGCACGCAAACCTTGACAGTCCAGCAGGGAAGTGAAGGATCCCCAACCCTGAAATGCGGTCGGATACTGTGCCATAAGTGCCGTGACCTGGAACTGCCAGATTTGCCTTGGAAGTTAATTCCGGGATGCGAGTGGGAGGGCTGTCTACGAAAGGCCGAAGAGTTACATCCTTGTCATACGGGGTGTGTTCAGCTTTTCTGCAAACTGCACCACTTGGAGGTCCATTTTTATGAGGAATGGGCGTTCGCTACTGGAGATTGCTTACTGCGGTGGGCAGCTTGCTCGGAAGGCATCCTGCTTTGCTTGAAATGCCCAGAACTGGCCGAGGTATCTTGTCATCCTGCCGAAGCACCTGTCCATCTGTATTGCGATTCCTGCCATGAAAAATATTGCGTCAATCCAGGAGCCGATGCGGTCCCTATCTTGGATGAAGATAATACTCGCAGCTAGATAACTCCTTCGGGACATACGGTAATGGCATCCCCATCGGAAAACCGCTGCCGCCAGTGGCCAAAAGAATATCAGTCGGGAAACAAAGTAAAGGAGAGTTCAAAATGGAAAACATGGAAAAAGGCAACCACATTCTGACCAACTGCACGATAGATTCCGCAACTGTGAAAGACCTCTTAGACCACCTTGGCGTTCACGGCCTCATGTCTTTAGTCGCCAGCCGCAAGTTTGCTCCCTACTTCAGTTGCGTGTTGCGAGAACTCGACAAGGCCATTACTGAGGTGGATACGCCGGTAGCACCCAGAGCCGGTGATGGCAATGGCGAATCTCGAAACCTGGCGGCATCGTCGGTGAACGGTCCGGCGCTACCGACGATAACGTCGGCGCTGAAAACCAGGCGGATGACAGCGTTGATGTTGGTGGAGGCTTTGGGTCACTCCTACGGTCTCAAGCGCGGCTACTCGGTAGCCCTCGTCTCT
>CATMOP010000166.1 GCA_950072225.1 uncultured Nitrospina sp. | reverse complement strand
TTCCTCGCCATAATATCCCCCTTACCAAATGGTTTTTATGAGTTTAACATTTGGACTACTTTTCGGGGGTCGGGTCAGATGGAAACGTTTAGATTATTAAAGATGTGTATACTGGTTCAACGCCACAAACAGAAAGATAAATTTTTATATGACTACTCTAATCAATAAAAACGGTCTTTCCGTTACTAATAACCCCAAAGCGATTCATGAAGAACTTTTTCGGGGCACAGGTTCTGTGATGGGGGAGGGTGTCTCTGTTTTTATGCAAAATGAAAGCATTACTGAAAAGTATATTGTAGTGTTTAAAGAAAATAGCGTAGAACCCCCTTTAGAAAGAAAATTTATTGCGGGCCGTTTTAAAGAAGCCTTGGAATTATTTCAACAATGGTTGGATCAGAAAGCTTAATCAATTGGAGGTTTTGAGATGAAAAACTGGCTGATGCTGACATTGGTAGGTAAAGATCGACCCGGAATTGTTGCCAAAATCTGCCAGGCTTTATTTGGTCTGAATGGAAATCTTGGGGAAACATCGATGACCCGCCTTGGCGGTAACTTTACCATCATGCTCATGGTCTGTATTCCAGAAAAGAAATCCGTTGTGCAGGAAAAGCTCCAACCTGTATGTGATGAGCTGGAACTGTTTTTTCACTTGGATGAGATAGAGGGCAGGTTGCACCAGCATATCGAACCGGACGTCCGAATCAGTATCCATGGTGCCGATCAGGCCGGTATCGTTGCCCGTGCCACTGGCGCTTTGAACAAAAGCCGGGTTGAATATTCTCAGCCTTGAGTCGGACGTAGGAGGACACCCAGACAGTCCTGTTTATGTCATGCATATCGAAGGTGTTGCCAGTAAGGGGT
This sequence comes from uncultured Nitrospina sp., assembly GCA_950072225.1. Lineage (GTDB taxonomy): Bacteria > Nitrospinota > Nitrospinia > Nitrospinales > VA-1 > LS-NOB. The sequence continues at coordinate 4,466 of CATMOP010000166.1, read as the reverse complement.
TAGAAGTTCTAGATCAAGCTCTGCAAACGTTGTCGCGTGAAAACGATGTGGTGGCCCGTATGACCCCTATTGATACCATGGTCGGATAGCCATGGCCCACCTGGATATTCTGCTTTATCCGGATAAAAGGTTGAAGCAAACCTCTCAGCCTGTAAAAGAATTTTCTGAAAATCTTAAGAAGTTTGTCAGGGATCTTGAAAAAACCTTTCGCTCCTTTCCCGGATGCGTGGGAATGGCAGCCCCCCAGGTGGCTCGATTTGAAAGGATTGTTCTAGTGGATATTTCCCAAAAACCTCAGCATGCGAATCATGGGTTTTTGGTATTGATAAACCCGGAAATCACATTTTTTGAGGGAAGCAGTATTGGCAGGGAAGGTTGCCTCTCGGTTCCAGATTATACCGGCAAAGTGGAGCGGGCCAAATCGATCACCATTGAAGCTCTGAACGAAAACGGCGACAAACATGTGTTTCAAATGTCTGGTTACGAGGCCCGTGCGGTTCAGCACGAGATCGATCATTTGGACGGAAAGCTGTTTCTGGACCGGTTGGTCAGCAGGCGCAATGCTCTGAGTAAAAGGACCGAGCTTTCCATTTAATCTGAAAGATTGTCAGCCGGGTATAAGGAATTTTGTTTTATTGGCCTATGGGAAGCGTGAGGAGAGGAGCATTGTCTTTGATCTTGCCCGCTTGTAATGAAAAAATCTGAGCCAGCAGGGAAAACGTGGACTTGGATGACAAATCCGAATCGTCAATATAAAACCAGGTTCCGCGGTAAAAGATAACCATGGGGCTGGTTTCCGGTTTTCCGGGAAGAGAACGGATCCTCAACAAGTCGCCGGTTACTTCCTTCCAGTCAAAAATATTTCCTGCTGAGGTTTTTGTCTGGGTTACCTTGCCTTGCAAAACATCTTTACTGGAAACTTCTACCGCCTGAGAAAGATAAAACATGATTCCCAAAAGAGAGCGTGTGACGACTCGGATCTGGTTTGTTGCATTAAAAGCAGGTGAAAATGTCAGCACATAAAAGGTTTTCCCGGGCTCTACACTTAAAGCAAGGGCAAACTGTTTTGCCTCTTCCCGGTTTTTATCTTCTTCGTTTATATGTAGAAGCAATTTAGGCACTCCATTGGACTCATAATATGAAAGACTTATGGCACCTTGAATCTGTAACTCCCGTAAAAACTTTACAGCGGATGCGAAGCCTTTAAATTGCGGGGCAAGGCTGGGAGTGGGGCCCGATGCGCTTGGGGCATTTTTCTGGGAATTCATCTGTTGAAAACAGAGTCGGAAAATTCTCTCTATACTCCAGCCAGAATGAAATAATAAGACGACGGTTTTTAAAGGGAGAGGTGATAACACACGTTGTATAAACTTGTTTCCCTGCAAAGGGGAATAGGTTACGGTTGGCTTCTCGGTCATTCCCACGCTTCCACCTAACCCAAAGAGCCCTTTGACGCCATCCTGTAAAGTGGCGCTGGCATTGGCAGTGCTCGACAAGCTGAATTGGGATGCCACACTGCTGACTTCCATGAAAAACGGAGTGTCCCGGTATTTGAGCCGGACCAGATTGAGCAAAAGCTGTTCGTCATTGGTTCTTTGAATCGCTAGATTGTAGTTGCTCCTTTCGCTTTTCAAAGTTGTCGGGCCCAGGTTTGCGCAACCCATGAACAACAATGGGAGAAATACGGTGAAGCAAAGAAGTAATGTAGTATTTGAGGAGAAATAACGAGAGTTCATGAAAATTCAGTGTCGGGTTTACGGGTTTTTCAATATATCTTGTTCTGCCAAATGGATGGTGGACGTAGGGAATGCCACTTCCGCTCCATTTTCTTCAACAATTTTCAGAATCTTTAAAAGAATGTCCTGCTTAATGGTGTGATACTTTTCCCAATTTGTGGTTTTGGTAAAAGTATAGATGAAAAAATCAAGGGAGGAGGGGGCAAAACTATTGAAATTGACCATCAAGGTTTTATCGGCATCGATTTCCGGGTGGTCTTTTAACATTTCCTCAACTTGGCCCGTGATCGTTTGCATTTTGTCTGCGTCATCATAGCGAATGCCGATGGTTTCCTTGATTCTCCGGTTATGCATGCGCGAAGGATTTTCCACCGCGATTTGCGAAAAAATTCCATTGGGAATATACAGCGGCCGCTTGTCAAAGGTTCGTATCAAAGTGACTCTCCAGCCAATTTTCTCGACAACACCTTCAATTTCACGATCGGGCGACCGGATCCAGTCCCCAACTGCGAATGGTCGGTCCATATATATAAAGAGTCCTCCGAAGAAATTTGACAGCAGGTCTTTGGCCGCAAAGCCCACGGCTATACCGCCGACACCCCCAAAAGCCAGGACACCGGAAATGCTGAACCCGAGTGCTTGCAGTATCATTAATGCTGCTATGATGACAACGGATATACGGGCCAGTTTTGAAATGGCATCCAGCGTCGTTGCGTCGATATCTTTTCCCGCAGTCAGATAACTTTTTTCCGCTTGTTGAATGGTGAGAACTAAAAACCAAGCCAAGGCAGCAACAATAACTGCATCGCGTAAGGGGATGAAGGCTTCCAGGATCACTGCTCCGGTAGCTTTATGGATAATTTCGCTGGTAAAGGTGATTCCAGTTATCCAGATAATGGCACTTAGCGGCCGGGGAATGGATAGCAGGAGGGCGTCATCCAATTTGTTCCGGGTACTTTCCGCTTTTTTGGATAAGGTTCTAAAAATTTTCTTTTGGCACAAATCCACAAGCAATGCCGCGAACATGACCAGAAAGGCCTGCAATATGTATACGTTTTCCTGAATTAACGTTTGATCGAATCCTGCCATTCGTTTTCTTTCCTTTAAATCATTTCTGATGCTGAAAATATCATATTTCAAGGGGTTAGGGAATATTATTTACTAATTTATTGATTATAGATTCCAGTTTATATAATCTTACGGAAACTGTTCTATAAAACTAATGCCTAGAGGTTTGCTGTGGATCCGGTGAATGAATACATGGTAAAGGCGGTGAAGGATATTGACGCGTCGGCCTCTGTTAGGGATGCGGCAGAAAAGTTAGACTCTTTCGGGATCGGTTCGTTGCTGGTGAAAAAGGATACCGATTACGTTGGAATTGTCACAGAACAAGAAATCACTCGCCAATTGGTTGCCAAAAACCTTGATCCAAATAATACGAAGGTTGGCGATATATTGAATCCCGATATTGACTATATTGACCAGGAAGAAACTATGTCCCACGCTATTGCCATAATGAGGGAGAAAAGGCTTTGGTACCTTGTTGTCCGGGATGGAAAAACCGTAGTGGGTATCCTTTCGGTAAAAGACCTGCTGGCATTTTATGAAAAGTGGTTCCAATTAATCCTTTAATAAACAAAAAAAACGCTCCGCTTTTGCAAGCGGAGCGTTCTATGAAGCACAGGAGCTTCCGTTAACTTGTGGTTAACAAATTACTCCGGAAGCTCCCCAGGTACTTTCATATAGCATGGGATCACCTCCTTCTCAGGGGGTTTATTATAGCGCCTTAGGTTTCCCTGTTAAACCTACCACGCCCCCTTAAGGGGAGCCAACATAGCCCACCAGGAAATTGGAATCCCTAGCCACCTTTTTGCAGGATTTTATTTCTCCCTGGCAACGCATATAACAACCGCTCCAATGATTGCAACGGATGTATAGCCAGTGTGTGGGCTGGGTTCTCATATCCTGGCCTAGAATTTCTACCGTCCCCTGTTGATTGACCGTGTAGGTTTTTACGGCCCCGGGAATGGTTTTGTGAAGAGCAGTGCCATTGGAAGCGCAAGAGTTTAGAAAAGAAATTACGAAAATTATTAAAATTAATTCCATTCCTTTTTTCATTCTCTTCCCTTTCTTTAGCTTCCAGCCGCTAGGTTAGTGTCCAAGTTTTGGCTAATGCCAATTATAACACCCCTTTTATAAAATCCTAAAACAATAGCGCGAAAGGGATAAGGTTATTCAGTGGGAGGGATTTAGGCCTACGATTTAAATCAGGATATCCAGGATATATTTTTTGACCTGTTTTTGAACCTCGGACTTTTTATCATTCAAGCTTTCTTCCAACTGTTCCTTGAAGGATTTTTGATCCTTTTTCTTTTTAAATGCCCAAGGTTTTTGTCTGTTCTTGCCAAACAGGGTTTCTTCTATTTTCATTGGTGTTGCTCACAAAAGTCAGTTCATTCTTTTCTTATCGTTCTTTTAAAAATAATTCTTTATTTTATTGTAGAGAATGACTTGAAAATTCGCATTTTGTTTGAAATTGGAGTTCTCACTCCTAATTTGGGGTGGTTTACCTTTTATGTAAATAATGTAAGGTATTTGTGCGGAAATAAACTAAATGAATTTAATATTGATCCGCAGGGCAGGGTGGTTATACCTAATGTGACCTGCCCCCCAAAAACCGATCCATTTGCTATGTTAGGATTTGGGTCAAAAATCTGATGATTAGGGGGG
>CATMOP010000165.1 GCA_950072225.1 uncultured Nitrospina sp. | reverse complement strand
GTGCTTTCAGGTATTGATAAAACGCCAATGCCCAAGCTCCTGATTTAAGTAAGCAATTTGAACGGCATTATACCCCAGCGGGGCACGTGTGGTAACTCTTCATTATTCTTCATGCCTCGAATGGGGTGTTACGCTGGTCACCCGCGGCTGTTAGCCGCCCAGCGGGCGAAGAAACCGCTGGGCAGGTTGAGTCCGGATGACAAATCCGGGATGAACATTTCTCCGGTTTCGAATATGCCTTTCTTATGTGAAGGGAGATAGGTCCGCATCATATTTTCGAGAGTCAGGGCGGAAAATCCGGGCGAATGCGTGGTGAAAAGCAAAAATACCGGGGAATCGCTGAGGATGTTCCGGCAGGCTTCCATAAATTCTGACAGCTTGTTTTCGATTTTCCATACTTCTCCATTAGGACCTCTGCCAAAAGAGGGTGGGTCCATGATAATCGCGTCATATTTTTTTCCGCGCCGGTGTTCTCTTTGCATATATTTCATCGCGTCATCGACAACCCAGCGTACCGGTTTATCACCCAACCCGGAAAGTTCCAGATTGTTCCTGGCCCAGGTGACCGAGGCCTTGGACGCGTCAATATGGGTGACATGGGCACCGGCTGAGGCCGCCGCCAGAGTGCTGGCACCGGTATAGCCAAAAACATTAAGTACTTGTATTTTTGTGCCGTTAAGCTGTTTAAGCTGATCCATGATCCACAGCCAGTTGAGGGCTTGTTCAGGAAAAATTCCGATATGGCCGAAGCCTGTGGGTTGAATTTTGAAGACGAGGTGGCGAAACTGAAGATTCCATCCTTCCTTAGGGAGCTGGGTGAAAAACTTCCATTCTCCACCTGTTTCTTTGCCTTTAAAATATTTGTATTCTCCTTCTGCCTTTTTCCATTCATCAGGCGAAAGGGACTTGGGCCAGATGGCCTGAGGGGCAGGGCGGATGAAACGGTAGGGTCCAATTTGTTCCAACTTCTGGAACGATCCGGTATCCAGCAACTGGTAGTCGAACTGGTCAAGCGGATAGTTTTGCGATTCTGAGTGGCCCATGAATGTGTTTGAAAACCCTTGATGACTTCTATAGGATAATTATTTCAAAGCCTTACTATAAAAGAATGCCCTGTTTGGAGGGGGATTATATCAGAGTTTCGTTTCACAGATTAAATCATCCTGTTGTCCTATTTTTCCTTTTGATTTTTCTGCTGGCCTCCTGTTCTTCCCCCGAAGATAATGTCCAGCCGATAAAAAAGAAAGAGTTTGCGCTCCCGGTGCAAGTGGGAAAAATTGTTACCATAGATGTGGCGGACGAAGTGCGCACGGTAGGAAATATCCAGGCCGAGAAGAGGGTGGTGATCAATTCCGAAGTCCGGGGAAAAATTACTCGGATTGCGGTTGAAGAAGGCATGAAGGTGAAGGTCGGAGATTTGTTGGCACAGATCGACCCGAGGGAATTTGAACTGATTCACGAAAGATTGCGTGCAGATCTCTCATCCGTGCAAAAGGAATATCAGAAAGCCCAGGGAGGATTGCGCCAGGAAGATAAGCAGCGGCTGGAAGCCAGAATGAAAGCCGCCGAAAGCACCTTGAACCTGGCCCATATCGAATTGGACCGTACCCAAAGGCTGGTTGGGGAAAAGGTTTTGTCGCAGTCGGCGCTCGACTCTGCCAAAGATAAGGTCCGCCAGGCCGATGAGTTTTTGAAGGCCAGCAAGGCGGAACTGGCCGCCGGGATGAAAGCTCGTAATGAAGATATTGAAAAACTCGAGTCGGATATGCAGGCGATCCGAAAACGGGTCGCAGTGGCGGCACTGAATCTTTCAAAGGTAAATATCAAAGCTCCTTTTGCAGGGGTCATCATCGCCAAGGAAATTGAGCAAGGTGCTTTTGCCGAGGCGGGAACCCCTATCGTGAGAATGATTGGTTCCTCCCGTTTGAAAGCGGTTCTGGAAATGCCGCAGAGCTACAGGAATAAATTAAAAAAACTCAAGGCGGCACGGTTTCTGGCGCGAGAACTGGGTTTGAAGTTTGAGCAGAATAGAAACCTCCAGCGGCTCATCCGGGTCATTCCCGACGCGAACATTTTCTCCGGTAATATCAAGGTGCAAATCGATTTGCCCGATCCCAACCCTTCTCTGTTCCCCGGGCTGACGCTGGAAAGCACCTTGAATTTTGGCATTCGTAAAAATGTGTTACATGTCCCGGCCGTATCCCTGGTCATTTCCGAGCAAGGGACTGTTGTCTATGTCGTCAAAAACAGCAAGGCCCATAAAGTTCCGGTCAGGGCTTTTAAGGAGCGGAATGATTTTGTCGAGATCGAAGATTTCACCCACCAGTTAAAGCCGGAAACGGATCTCATCCTGCGGGGCTCCGGTGCGGTATTTCCGGGTGTGAAAGTGTTTATTACCAACCTGGAAGCGGAACCGAAGTCGAAAGCTTCGTTCAACTCTGCATCGAAAGACGGCAAGCCTTCTGAAGACCCTGCAAAAACTCCGAAAACCTGATGAAACTTATTGACCAGTCTATCCGCAACTATCACACGGTTACGGTAATCATCGTTATGGCAGTTGTAGTTGGTGTCTTATGTTTCCAGACCCTTCCTCGGCAGTTGGCCCCTACCATCGATAAGCCCGAAATTGAAGTCAAAACCGAGTACCTGGGACTTTCTCCCGATGAGGTGGAGCGAAATATCACGCGTCGGCTGGAAGACCAACTCGAATCGGTGGAAGGCATGAAAAAAATGACTTCCACCAGCCAGCATGGATTGAGCACCATCAACCTGGAGTTTGAATGGGGAATCGATAAAAACCTGGCGGTGCTTGATGTCAACAACAAGCTTCAGCAAGTTAAAGACCTGCCTGTCAATGCAGACAAACCAACCCTGAGATCCATTTCGAGCGACAACTCCAGTCCTATCATGTGGATCGTATTGGACAAGCCCAATGAGAAAATGCCCGATCTCGATCAGAATTATATGTACAAGATCGGTGAGGATATGATTGTCCCTGCTCTCCGGCGGGTAAAGGGCATTGCAGATGTCTGGCATTTTGGTGGTGAAGATAGGGAAATGCGGGTCGAGTTTGATCCCTACAGCATGGCCCGTTTGCATGTGACCTACAAGGAAGTGATAGACCAGCTATCAGAGGAAAACCAGAATACCCGTGCCGGATTTCACGATGAAGACAACCGTTCCTATACCGTCCGCGCCTTGGGAGAGTTTCTCAATCCGCAAGATATTCTCGATACGGTTATCAAGCGGGATGGTGACAAAACTATCAGAGTGAAAGATTTTGCTACGGTGGTGGACGGCTATAAACGGACCTCTTCCCTGGTCCGCATCAGCGGTAACTTGTCCAATGCTTTCGGCGTGATTCGCAAGGCCGGAGCCAATGTGGTGGAAACCTGTAACCTGGCCGCCAAAAGAGTGGAGGAACTAAACCAGGAATTGTTGAACCGGGGAATCCCTATCAATTTGAAAATCGTTTACCAGGAGGTGGACTATATCAACGAGGCCATACGGTTGGTGAAATCGAACCTGGCTCTTGGAGCGGTTCTGGCAGTGGCGGTCCTACTGCTGTTTTTGGGGTCTGCGCGGTCGTTGTTAATTGTGGCGATCAGCATTCCTGTGAGCCTGATTTCCGTATTTATCGTTCTTAAACTTCTTGGACGAAGCATAAATATCATTTCCCTTGCGGGCATGGCTTTTGCCGTCGGTATGGTGGTTGATAACTCGATTGTGGTGCTGGAAAATATTTATCGTCACCTCACAATGAGAAAGGGTGTTTTCAAGGCCGCTTACGATGGAGCTTCGGAAGTATGGGGAGCGGTGCTGGCCTCAACGCTGACGACCTTGGCTGTTTTTATTCCCATCGTGTTTATTCAGGAAGAAGCGGGACAAATGTTCCGCGATATCGCTATTACCATTAGCACCAGCATCGCCTTGTCTTTGTTAGTGTCCATCACTGTTATTCCGACTTTGACCACGCTGTTGATCCATCTTAAGCCGGGAGAAGAATACCGGCCGGGATTTTTCCACCGCACGCTGTTCAAGCCAATCGTCCTGATGGGTAAGAAGATGAGTGATGCCTATTCCGGGCTCATGGAATGGATGCTCCGCAATTCTCCCCCCAGTATTCTTTTCAGGGTACTTGTCATCGCTTGTGTGGGATGGATGTTGTGGTATAGCGTCAAGACCCTGCCGGAAAAGGATTATCTTCCTTATGGAAATGTGGACATGGTGTTCATGCTCATCGAACCGGTGGCAGGAACGCCCGTGGAAACAAATATGCGATACATGGCTGAATATGAAAAAAAGATTGTGGCAATGGAAGATGTCAACCGCAACTTCCTGGTTTTTTCGTCTCGTTTCAATGGAGGCGGAGCCATCATCGAAAAGGAACTGGCCGCAGGCCAGCGGGGCGAAGTGAAGATGGCGGTTAAATCCAGGGAAATGGGCCGGGAGATTTTTGAAATTCCCGGATACCGTTTTGCCTTTGCCATGCAGAGACCCATTTTCCGGTCAGCCAATAAAACCTTTGAAGTGGAAATTACCGGGCCGGATATGTTGAAACTGAAAAGCAACGCTCTGGATTTGATCGGAAAAATTTCTGGAATAAAGGGGGTGCACTCGGTCCGGCCGGAATTTAAATTTGGTAATCCGGAGCTTGGGTTCATTCCCCGGCGTGAAGATGCGGCCCGGCTGGATATGGGTATGAATGAGATCGGAGATATTATTGAGTCTCTCAATGCCGGTAAATATTTGGGTGAGTTCAACGATCAGGGCGAACCCATCGACTTTATCCTGGTACAGAAAAAAGACGCCAATAAACTGGGACTGGAAGACTACCGTTCTTTGCCGGTATGGACTGATGAAGGCATGATGACCCACCTCGGGCATCTGGTCGATATAAAAATCGATGCGGGCCCTGCACGCATTGACCATATTGGAACGGAACGGGCGATCAAGCTACGAGTGCAGGTGAAAAAAGATATTGCCATGCAGTTGGTCATCGACCGGGTTGACGAGGAAGCATTGGTTGACGCAAGAAAAAATCTTGGTGAAGAATACGGACTGCGTATCGGCGGTTCCGCCGATGAACTGGCCTCTACCGAAAAATCATTGATGAATAGTTTTGCCTATGCGTTAGGTTTCATCTATCTGCTGCTTGTGGCCTTGTTTTCCTCATTTCTCAGGCCATTCATTGTTATGCTGACGGTGGCGTTGGCGGTTTCCGGTTCGTTTCTGGGAGTCACCTGGAACAACTGGTTCCAACGCAGGAATATTCTTGAAATCCTCCAGGAATGGAAAGTGCCGAATGCCCAGGCCATGGCCGCTGCCTGGAACTGGATCACTTTTGAT
>CATMOP010000164.1 GCA_950072225.1 uncultured Nitrospina sp. | reverse complement strand
TTTGATTGTCTTTTGATAAAAACTAGGCATAAAGCCTTTATAATGATCTAAAGTGAAATAATGAAAACAACTATTGTTTCAAAACATCGCAATAACCACTGAAAAAATCCAAGCCGATAAACCCTTGGATAAAAAAGAGTTTATGGTAATGATGCAGGTCTATGACAAGAATATGGAAGAAATATAAGAACAAACTACCCCGACAAAGTCAAAGAATTGGGAATCATTTATTCCGCTTTCAGAAAATTGTTTCCGGGAAAAACCGAGGAAGTAAAACTGGAAAAAAGGCTGATGAATGAAAAAATCTGGGAAGAAATTTCTGAAGACCTGGAAAAGGTTAAAAGGAATATCGCTGTTCTTTCTTCCAACGACGCGTCAATGAAAAAAAATGTCAACAAATTTCCTTTTTTGAAAGAGGTCACCGAGCACTTTTCACAAGTGCTCTATGACCTCTCCATGCAGATGTATATTTTATTTGAAGGGCTCGATGGCCGAAGCATCGCCAATATGACCAATATCCTCTCCACCTACAACGAATTCCGCGACTGCGCCAGCCTTTGGGCGGCGTTTTCCCATTATAACTCTAAAACCAGCTTGAAGAATTTAAGTGTCAACGAGAAAATCATGATCGAATTGACCAAGGAACCCCGCTGCAAGGCCCGATTGAAAGAACTATTCAAATAAAGACGATTAGCCTATCCTCTAAAAACGACTTTGAGCTATACCACTTCAATTATGGATGGAATAAAATACGGGGCCTCACTATGCCGACTCTTTATTTCAGTCTGAGCGATCCCAGAGCAAAAACCGTCGCCCAAAACATCATTCAGGAATGCCGGCAATTTCTGGAAGCTAAATGCCTGGGTCCGGAAGATCCTGAAGCCTTTTCCCGGCAAGCCAACCGCGACAACCTTTCCCTCTGCGACGCATTAGTCATTGTGATTTCAAGGCCTGAATCCCCCGCAGAACTCACAGCTCTACCTGTTGCTGATTCTATTCAGGGCGAACGCCTTCGTTTTGAAATCGTTTCTGCCATGAATCTGGATTTGATGATAGTCCCATTACTACTTGATGGCGCAGTGCTTCCAGAAAGGAAAAACCTGCAAGGGGCTTTAAAACACCTTTGTGATTGCAAATCCTACAAGTTGAGAAGCGCATTCTTGCAAGAAGACCTGGAGGAGGCTCTGGAAGATATTGAGGAGGAACTAAATTTCAAAAAAGAAGTAGAAGAAAAAATGTCCCTGTCCGTCGAAGAAAGTTTCCAACGGCTTGCGGGCTATGACGCAAAACCCGGCAAACCGTCTAGCCTGGAATCGTCCGGGGGGCTTGATTTGCGTAAGTTGGTAGAATCTGAAACGATTTTTCTCAAAAAAGCTCGTGGCGTTGGCGATAAGCAAGCAGAAAAAAATGCTCTCTCCGCTCTCGGTATGGCATACACCCGACTGGGGCAGACTAAAAAAGCCATCGATTTTTTTCTCCAGGAACTCGATATTGCCAAAGAGTCGGACGACAGCAAAGAGCAATGCAGTTTGTTAGCTAATCTTGGTGATGCATACGCCATCTTCGGCAAACTCGATCAGGCCCGAAAATATTTTGAAGAACAGAAAGATCTTGCTACTGAAAAAGGCCATAATGCGTTCATTGGCAGTTCCTATAACGGACTCGGGTACGTCTACGTCAAACAAAACAAAATAGAAAAAGCTATCAACTGCTATTTAAAAGCCCTGGCGATCTACCGCCAGCAGGAAAACCACGATAAGGAACTGGAATTATTGGTCGGCATAGGTCTGAATTACCAGAAATTGGAGCAATATGAACCAGCAACGGCATTTTTCGTCCAGGCTCTGGCCATCGCAAAATATGTCGAGAACCGGAAAGAGGAAGCCCATATTCTGATCGACCTGGCCGAAGCCTACTACCAACTCCGAGATACCGAACACCTCAAACCCATCCTCAAGCAAGCCAAAGAATTATTGGACATGCGCAATGCCGTCTGGACCCCATCCCTCAAAAACAGGCTGAATATTTTAAAAGGGTCGTTCAACCCGCATTAGCAGTGATGAAGCCGGTTACTCCACAACCAAGGTTTGCAGTTTGGGGAAGGCGGTAGTTTCTTTGAGCTGTTTTTTGCCTTCATCGGTCAGGCCACTGCCAAATATCTCGAGCAACTCAAGGCCAGCCAGGGTATTGCTTTCGGCAAGAGCCTTGGCACCTTCATCGCCAATATTATTCTGGGCCAGATCCAGACTTTTCAAATTAACTAGAATGGTGGAACTAGCAATGGCTTTGGCCCCTTCGGCTCCCACTTTGTTTTTCCATAAGTTGATGAAATTTAAGTAGGAAAAATTTGCAGAACCCGCAATGGCTTTGGCCCCGGCATCGCTGATCTCGTTTCTTTCCAGATGCAGTTCCTTCAAGTTTGTGATTATCGAAGAGCCTGCCAATGCCCGAACTCCCTTGTCGGTAATCTCATTTCTTCCAAGGTTCAACACTTCCAGGTCGATCAGTTCTGGACATTTAGCCAAGTATTCCAGACCCTCATCGCCGATATATTTTAACCGCAGATCCAGAACCGTTCCGTTCCTGGACAAAAACTTTTTCACCAGTACTTCTACTGGATCATCATTAAATGGCTTGTTCATTCCATTATCCTTTTTTCTTTTTGGATTTTAGTTTAGCGTCTTTTTGTTTTTCCATGATATCCATCCGATCACGCAGGGATTTATTTTCTAGCATCAAGTCATCGAGGTCGGATCGTATCACCTTCATTTCTTTGGGTTTTTTAGCCGAGTCAAACAAGCGGCCAATCGTTTCTTCGGCCCTCCGTTTCAAACGGCCATCGGTTTCACCCTCTGCCAGCTGCCTCAGAGTGGGAACTGCCGAAAGGTCTTCCAACTCGCCCATGGCATGAATGGCTGCCAGTTTACCGCGAAAAGTGGCGCAAGGAGTCCCCCGAGTTTCTCTCGCAAACCGCTTGAAGGCATTAATGGCTTCAGGCTTGAGGTATTCAAACCTCCCAGCAAGCTTTGCCAGCCCCTGAATAGCTGAAAACCGACTGCTACGGGGCGCGCCATAATTGGCACCCTGAAGCAAGGTTGCCCACGCTTCCTCTTCCTCCAGACTGGCCAAGGCCTTGAATATTGCCGACCGCCCAATATCGTTATGCGAAGGCCTATCTAAAAAACCTTCCAGAAAGGGGCGGCAGTTTTTTGCCTTTATTCGCCCCAAGGAAGAAAGCGCCTCAGCTTCCACTCTGTAAGAGGGATCACCTCCGGCAATTTTCTTCAGGATACGAGTTACTTTTTCATCCCCCATAAACTCTCCCAGTGCCTGAACGATACCCCGGCGAATTTTCGCTTCACGGCTGTTCACCGCCTTGAGTAGTCCATCGCGAGCGAATTCCCCCCCTATTTTCCCCAGGGCTTTGGCAATACGATTCGCCACCCCCCACTGGGTTTCTTTTTTGAGGCGCTGACTGAGCACCTTGATATCGGCCTGTGATGCCTTGGCGACTAGGCTTTGAGCCGCCTCGATCCGCCCTATAGGGTCTTTGTCCCGCTTCAACTGTTCATACAGCAGGGAACGGGAGACTTCCAACTTCACTTTTTTGACCGGGCACTCGTAGTCTGGATCTAGTCTGAAAAACAGCGGTTTGGATTTGAGATGGAAACAAAATTTCTCCTCTTTATTTTTGATTTCTAACGGAAACTTTTCACTGCCCCGGGAGTAATAGAACTCGATCTTCAAAGGCAGTTTGAACAACAATTCATCATCTTTTTTCTCAGCCTTCTGCGTTTGTTTAATTGTTACCTCCGCCATTTTTGAAACCGAACCCCATTGGTAACCCACGTCCAACATGGGGTAACCTCCGCGATAAATCCATTGATCCATCCATTCGTCAAAATTTTTTCCGCTGACCTCTTCCAGGCACCGGACCAGATCCACGGTTTCGACCAGTCCATACTCATGACGTTTCAGGAACCGGGCCAGAGCCCTGCGAAACAGGGGCTCTTCGACAATGGTTTTTAAATAATGCAGTCGCACCGCTCCCCCCGGATAAAGATGGGCATCGAACAAATCGATAGGTTCTTTATAGATATGGGTCACGATAGGACGACGATAACGAGCATCTTCACTGAAATAGGTTTCCGCGTCTTCCAGCAACTGATAGCGGAATTCGTCCTCACCTTTCGACTCGCGGGTGTATAGAGCATCAAAATATGTGGCAAACGATTCATGCAACCAGGCATGGGACCAACTCCTCGCAGTGACAACATCGCCAAACCACATATGGGCGGCTTCATGGGCGACCAATCCATTAGAGTCCAGATCCAGCCTGGCCCGACTGTCATGTAGAGTAAGATCTGTCTGGGTGGTAACGGTGAAATTTTCCATACCCCCAAATATAAATTCGGGAACCGCGATCTGGGTATAGTGTTTATAGGGATAAGAATAACCGGTGTAATCGGAAAAAAATTGGATGATTTTTCCGGTATCCTTAAAGGCATTTCTCCCTTCCCGTTCCCGGCCCTTTTGAACGTACCATTTAATATCGACTCCCCCAACGCGGCTCTCATGCACAGAAAAATCTCCAGCTACAATGGAGAGAAGGTAAGTCGAATAGGGAATTTCCAGTTTATAATGGTAAAAGGATTCGTTAGCACTTTCACTTTTTTTAAGAAGACGACCGTTAGACAGCCCAAACATTCCCTTGGGCAGGTGAAGCTTAACTTCCGTGGTCTGCTTGAAGTTTGGCTGGTCAAAACAGGGAAAATAATATTTGGAGTCCTCATCCTGTCCTTGGGTCCAAACCGTTTTGAACCGGCCCAGATAAGCTTCATCCGGTTTTGTAAAATAAATTCCTGCCAGGGGCCGGGAGACAGAATGAAACAGTTTCACCTGCACGGTTCCGCCATATTTGAGGGCCTTGTCTAGTGAAATGATTACCCGGTCGCCGGTATTTTCAAATTCTAGCAAACGGCGGCCCAAAACAACTTTCTCTATTTCCAGATTTGCCGCGTCAAACACAATTTCCCGAATATCATGACCATTGACCTTCAGATCATAGGTCGTGCTTCCCCAAACCCGCTCTTCTTCCCAGTCAAAATACAGCTCCAACAAAAGGTGCTTGGGAAGCAAAGGGGTGTCTGGAGCAAAATGTGCGTTCGCCCCCTTTTGAGCAAAAGCCTTGCGATCCAGAATGCCCCAGTGCTGGGACTCACCGTTTTGAAAATGGCATTTACAATATCGAACTGAACTCATGCAGTGGGTTTCACAAAAATTTTAATATTGTTGCGAGTGAAAGATCATTTTATAGGTGTCACCCATAATGTCAACCCACCCACTCCCGTGG
>CATMOP010000163.1 GCA_950072225.1 uncultured Nitrospina sp. | reverse complement strand
GAAGATATGGATGGATGAAAAAGAGCAATAGAAAAACCTGGGGAAATTTGCCAAAAGTGGACCTGAGAATCAAGGCAAAGAAAAAGGGTTTACGAGAAAACTCGCAAACCCTTGTCCTTATTGGTAGCGGGGGCCAGATTTGAACTGACGACCTTTGGGTTATGACCCCGATCAACTGGTGGGTCGGCCTATCGGCGAATTGGTCGAATCAGATAATAAAGAAAACCTTCTAAAAGATCTTGCCACCAGACATGTTGGTCCGCTGGCGATCACCGATCTTGAGGTGAAATTGAAACTCAGTGATGAGGTGAGTCAGGTTGTAGAAATGTCCACCCAGACAATTCTTGTTGATAGTGTGGGCCTCTGGAACGTTTTGGATGAGGACGTTTTCAAGAATAATGTGGATAAGAAGTTTTTAGAAACTCTTTGTGTGGGAAAAAGAGCAGTATAGATTTTTTCCTTTAGCCCTTAGCCCTTTTCTCAAATTTCACTTATTTATTTTTTTCTTGCTCGGACTTCTGCGGCATGGGCCTTGGCCCGTTTCAGCATAGCGGCCTTTTCCTCTGCGGTGAATTCTCTTGGAGGTTGTGGAGTCGGTACATTTCCACCCGCTGGTTTGGGAGCAGGCGGTTCAGCAGGTGTTGCAGGCGGGGTATCAGCCGCTTCTGCCTGAGCGGTCGGTGCGGGTTCAGCGTGAGCATTGGCGGACCCCGGGGCTTCTTCCTGAACAGCTGGGGTTTCCTCGGGGCTTGTCACAGGTTCAGCGCTTTCTACAGGTGCTTGGGCCACAGCAATTTTTTCTTCCTCCAGTTTTTCCAACTCTTTCTTTTCCTGCTTACGTTCCTGGATTTCCATAGCACGAAGAAACGAGCTCTCATTGTTTGCCATTGTGGCTTTTGAACCACTATTCGTGCGAACGTTTACATTGAAATGAAAATCTCTAGTCTCCGTACTCATTGCCGTTTTTCCTCATTATTTAAATCCACATACAGAGTATTCTCGTATCTTATAAGAAACCTTTTGGAAGTGCATGTTTATTTTATCGGCAAACATTATCTTGGCCAATGCGCCATTGTACCCTTTTAGGGTATGCGTGATTTTCCCATCAATACTTTCACGCCCCGAAGGGGTAAAAAACCTTGTCATTTGCCACCGGCGGCTCGCCGGCCACGGCGAGTTGCCCCTGGACAGAGGAGGCAACTGGGCAATGGCCCGTAAAGCCGAGAGAACTCTCTGCTCGCATATAAAGCGATTACACACTGCCACCCCACGGCGAGTGGTCAGCAAAAATTTTCAGCTGGGGTGAATTCTTTGCCCAGTGCTTTAGCGACTTCCGGGTGGGTCACGGTTCCAAGACAAATATTGAGTCCAGCTCTTAAGGCCGGGTCTTCTTTCATCGCTTGCCGATATCCTTTTTCGGCCAGCGCCAGGGCATATGGAAAGGTGGCGTTGGTGAGCGCGAAAGTCGATGTTCGCGCCAGGGCTCCCGGCATATTGGTTACACAATAATGGATCACCCCTTCGATTTCAAAAATGGGATTACTATGTGTGGTTGGGCGCGAAGTTTCGAGGACACCTCCCTGATCGATTCCGACATCGACTACGACCGAACCTTTCTGCATTTGGGTCAGCATTTCGCGGGTAATGAGGCACGGAGCCTTGGCGCCGGGGATGAGGACAGCACCGATAACCAGATCCGCCGTGCGGAGTGATTCCAGTAAATTGAACTGGTTCGACATCAGGGGTTTGAGTCGGCTTCCGTGAATATCGTCGAGATAACGAAGGCGTGGCAGGTTGACATCAAGCAGTGTGACTTGGGCTCCGGTGCCGATAGCCATTTTTGCGGCGTTGGCCCCAACAACACCTCCCCCGATGATCACCACATGGCCGGGGTCGACACCGGGCACACCGCCGAGCAGAATGCCCCGTCCGCCATTTTCGCGTTCAAGATATTTTGCGCCTTCGTGTATGGCCATGCGTCCTGCAACCTCGCTCATGGGGATGAGAAGAGGCAGGGAACGGTCTGGCAATTGTACAGTTTCGTAAGCGATGCCGACGATTTTTTGATCTAGTAGAGCCTGGGTCAATTCGGGAGCCGGGGCCAGATGAAGATAGGTGTAAAGGATCTGTCCTTCGCGGAGAAGACTATATTCTTCAGGCAGAGGTTCTTTGACTTTTATGATCATTTCTGACTGGGCAAATATTTCCTGGTGGGAAACGATTTCGGCTCCCTGCTCCAAATAATTCTGATTGGTGATGCCGCTACCCTCTCCAGCCAAATCTTCCAGTAAAACTTTATGGCCCCGAGCAACCAGGTCGTGAACACCGGCGGGGGTCATAGATACCCGATATTCATCGGTCTTGATTTCTTTGGGAACTCCAACGATCATTTCATCACTCCCGTTTGTCTGCTTTGTGATTTGGTTCCTTTTATAAGTATAAAGGAAAGCCGAACAGGTGTTTGATCTTTTAAATGAAATCCTTTAAAGTACAGAAAACCCCGACAAACCATTATTGAGCTATTCATAGGAGTCATTCTCTGTTGGAAGAGGTCGTGAAAACTAAATTCGAGCAAACCATTCTGGCAAATTTAACGCCCGATGGGGAACTTCTGGATCTGGAGGATAAAAATATCGGGCCGGAAGAAATGCGCCTGCTTTGCGAAGCCGAAGACCTGTCTTCGGTGAAACAGCTTTTTCTCAGCCAGAACCAGCTTTGCGGGGAGTCGATAGAAATCCTCAGCAAGGTTAAGGGGTTGACCGGGCTCACCTCGCTTTACCTCAACCACAATATCATAGGCGATGAAGAGGCCAAAATTCTGGCTAACGCCGAATTATTGAAAAACCTGAAATGCCTGATGCTGGAAGCCAATAATATCGGACCCCAGGGTGCCGAAATGCTGGCCAGTTCCCTCAATCTGAAAAACCTGGAAATTCTGTTTCTGGACTCGAATCCCATTGGTCCAGAGGGGGCACGGGCTGTGGCCTATTCGGAGCAACTGCCACGTTTGCAGGCGCTCCATCTCGACAGTACCGGGATCGGCGATGCAGGAATCCAGGCGATTGCAGAAAGCCCGCAATTAACTGATCTGAAAAAACTGTATTTATGCTCGAACAAAATGGGAGATGCAGGGGCTATTGCCCTGGCAAAATCTGCAAGCTTGAGAAACTTGAATGTTCTGAGTATCTGGCGAAATGAGATCCGCGATGAGGGCGGTAAAGCGATAGCGGAGTCGCAGACTTTTATGAATCTGGAACGGCTATATATGAGTCTAAACTTTATAGAACGTCCTGTGCGCAAGATTATCCGCGGATCCGATCTGGCAAAACGCTTAACTACCCTGGTGATGGACTGAACCATGAGCGAAACGAAACAAAATTATAAATTTACCTACAGCCGATTTTTTAATATATTTTTCCATGTTGGGGTGGTCTTCAATGTCGTTCTGGTAATCTGGATGATTCTGGTATTCACCGAGGTCATTTAACCCCCCACTAGGCGTGGGGCCGACTGGCAATAGCTCAATTTGGCGACCAAAGATCCGACTCGCCTCAAAGAGTCCTTGCTATCTGCCACCCCTGCGTGATACCTCTCTTCACTTGTGTTCATGTCCCGAAGGGGTACTAAGGGGGTACCATTTGGTCAGGATGTGTGGTGGGAATCCTAACCCGAATAAGACTGCGATAAAGAAATTTCGGGCTGTGGTAAAAAATATTCCTTCATTGATCCAGCGTCTTGGGGATGTGTGCGCCTTTTCCTTTAAAAGGATAACGGAGCCCTTTTTTCTCAGGCGATAGTAGAAATCAAGATCCTCGCAAATGGGAATTGGAGAGAATCCATTCATATCGTTGAAAACTTCTTTGCGGACAAAGAATCCCTGATCTCCATAGGCGAGGCCAAAATATTTGGAGCGGATGTTCGCTAGCAGGGCAATTAATTTGAGCGACCATTTACCGGATTCTATACAGAGCGTGAACGCCCCCCCAATCCATTTAGGATTTTCCATGCATTCCAGCATTTTCCGGTAACTTTCCGGTTCGATTCGGCTGTCGGCATGTAAAAAAAGCAGGAGGTCCCCAGTGGCTTCGTTGGCACCGGAGTTCATTTGCAAGGCGCGACCGGTGGAGCCGGTGATTACACGGTAGCTAAATTTGTCGGCGATTCTGCATGTGTCATCGCTACTCCCTCCATCGCTGACAATCAACTCATGAGGGGAAAGCTGTTGGATTTGTGTCAGAGTGTTTTCCAGAACCAACTCTTCATTAAGGGTGGGAACGATGATCGATACCTTCAAACCGGTCTATCTCCACAAGCGAAGGGAGCGCTTTTACGTTTATAGAAGTTTCAGCGTTGTTCAGGTCCTGTCCATGTAAGCAAAGTGCGGGGAAAGTTAAGCACAAAACATGTGGAATTTCAATCCGCATGGATGCCGGAGACCGACAATAGGAGGATAACCCTCAGATTTCTCATCCTTGGGTGTCATCTGGATGAAAAATAATATAAAATGTTAGGATTATAGATGCGTAATTTTGGGGATTTCCCTCCATCGGACGGGGGTAGGTGAATATGTTAGCCCATTTTATCGATTCAAGATCATTTCAATGCGGGTATTTTAAAGACCGGAAATCCCTGTTCGAGGAATACCTGCTTGAGGATGTCTCTGAGGTAGAGTTCGAATACCTGCTGGCTCACGGCATGCGTCATTTCGGAGATTATTTTTTCCGTCCCCGGTGCCAGGACTGCTACCAGTGCATTCCTATCCGTGTGCGGACCGATGAGTTCAAGCCAACCCGGAACCAGAAACGGGCTTTGAGTTCCTGCAAGGATGTTGAGGTTAGGATCGGCGATCCCAGATATACTGAAGAGAAGTTCCAGCTTTATCTCACTCACAAGGAAAGGTTTTTTTCCTTGCAGGATGATGTGGAAGACAAACAAAACTTCAGGCTGTCCTTTTATGTCAACACACCCTTCGGAATTGAATTCGAATATTACCTTGATGGAAAGCTCCTTGGGGTTGCACTGGCAGACAAAACTTCCCAGTCTTTTTCTGCCATATACACTTTTTATCAGGTTCCCGACAACAAAATGAGCTTGGGAACCTTCAGCGTATTAAAGCAAATGGAATATGCCCTGCAAAACCGGATTAAATATTTTTATCTCGGTTATTACATTGCAGAAAATTCGTCTCTGGTTTACAAAGCAAGATTCAGACCCAACGAGGTTTATCTGGACCGGGAATGGCGCCCCTTCCGTAATGCCGAGGGCGACTTCCTCATTCCCCAGGATAAGTTGCAATGGAAAAACTCCGATCAACTGGTCAAAGCCACATCCTTTATTGAACTCACCTGACTGTGAGGACTCTGCGATTGTTAAGCGGATGATATTGCGGGAAAATTCCTTCCGATGA
>CATMOP010000162.1 GCA_950072225.1 uncultured Nitrospina sp. | reverse complement strand
AAGTTTTAACTTGTTTTTGTCGAAAAAAATGTTAAAAAAATGTTAAAAATATTTTTTCGCTGTGAAAAAGGTTAAAATAAAAGGTTAAAATTTTTCGCGCTTCGCGCGAAAAGCTTTGATAAGCGTGCTTAAAAATTTCTTCCCCGCAAAAGACATAAAAAATTTTGCTTAAATATATCTTCTAATTCCTTAAATATAGATTTTTTTAAAAAAAGAGGACAATGATCAGAAAAGAAAAATTTATGTCCTACCTCCAACTCTTTATCATAATATTTTTTAACTAATGCTTTAAACCCATTTAAATCGTTAATTAAATCTTTGGTTTTTAATTCTTTTCCAGTTGCTGGATCAAAATTAAAAAACTTAAAAATCAAGTTGCTGTTAGCTTCTCCGGTTTGTACATTTCCATTCATGGCAATGCAGATAATAAATTCGTTTTGAAAAGAAATTTCTCCATCAATAAACGCTTCCCATTTAGGGAAGTCTCTAGCTATATCTTCATTAAACAGTGTTGTAAAGCCAATATAAGAGGCATTAAAAGCTGTAATGCTTTGGTCTATAGTTAATTTTTTTTCTTTAGCAATAATTTCTAGTAATTTGTGATGCACCAACATAGCAGATGCAACCTTGTTGTATTTCGTTTTGAATCTTTGCATTTGTAATTGGCTATCAATATCCCAACACGACACAATAAAATCTAAGTCAAGATCGGTAGCATAAGTTTTCAGTTCTTCGTATTGAGCTACGGAAAATTCTAACCCTAATAGGTATGAATTGGATTTCACCGATGTCAAGGGCCAACACCACGTCAAACGCGCGCTGGAGATTGCCGCCTCAGGTGGACCCAATATCCTGCTTATCGGCCCACCCGGTTCCGGTAAGTCCATGCTGGCAAAACGCATCCCGACTATCCTGCCTTCCATGACCCAGAAGGAAGCCATCACCACCACAAAAATCCATAGCGTGCTCGGTCAGTTGAAAAACGGCCGAGGCCTGTTAAAGTTGCGCCCCTTTCGTTCCCCACATCACACTATCTCCGATGCCGGGCTGATCGGCGGCGGGCGAGTGCCCATGCCGGGGGAAGTATCGATGGCGCACAACGTGGTGTTGTTTCTCGATGAGCTTCCCGAATTCAAAAGAAACGTTCTGGAAGTATTACGCCAACCTCTGGAAGACGGTGAGGTCTCCATTTCACGGGCCGCAGGCTCCATCACCTATCCCGCAAACATCATGCTGGTAGCGGCTATGAATCCGTGCCCCTGCGGTTACCGGTTCGACCCGAAACGCGAATGCGGATGCACTCCCATGAGTATCAAAAAATATGTGGGGAAAATATCGGGTCCCTTACTCGACCGCATCGACCTGCATATCGAAGTGCCAGCACTGGACTACAAAGACCTGTCATCGGAATCCGGCGGGGAAAAATCCGAAACCATTTCAACCAGAGTTGAAAAGGCACGCAGTGTCCAGTTAAAACGGTTCCACCCGAATGATGAAAATAATTTCAACGCCAACATGAACCCCCATCAACTGAAATCCTATTGCCAACTCGATGAAGCTTCCAAAAATATCATGGCCCTGGCCATCGACAAACTGGGACTCAGCGCCCGGGCGCACGACCGCATTTTAAAAGTCTCCCGCACCATCGCCGATCTGGCCGAATGCGAGTCGCTACAATCCGAACACATCGCCGAAGCTATCCAGTACCGTTCTTTAGATAGAGAGAGTTGGTTTTGACCGCTAGGCGCGGGGCCAGTTTGCAATAGTCCTCAAGAAGAAAGCTAAATATTTACACCTGACGATTTGGATGATGTAATACTGGCAGGATGATTAGAGAGCCGGGGGCGGTCGGCGAATAAAACCAGGATCATTTTATGAAAAGGGCGCTAGGGACATTAGGCGGGTTTCTATTATTAGCCCTGGTTATTCAATTTGCCATTGGCACAGGAAAACAGACTGGTGGAGAGGACGCGGCAAGGCATCTTGGGGAAAAAAATCTAAAGATGGTTGAAGCCGGATTAAAAATTACTGCCAGACAGTTAAGTGATGGACTCCCCCGACCAGTAAGTGACATGACAACTCTCACAAAGGTTGAAAGCTCCGGCTTAACTTTAACGTTTTTTTACGTCGTAGACCCACCTTTCGGGAAAATCGATGAAGATACTTTTCATAAACAGATGACAAAACAATTTACCGACAACCTTTGTTATGAAAAGAAGGTCCTTTTAGATTTACAAAATGGGGCAACCTACTCATACAATTATGAAGATAAAAACGGTTCAGTAATAGATATGTTAGATTTCAATTTATATAATTGCGTAGAATCTTTTGAATGAAATAGCTATATACCCTTTAACAATCGAAGTTCAGAAAGAGGCAAGAATTGATTTACAGTTTATAGATGAAAATAATAAAGTTAAAATTTTACCGCGCAAACAGGTTTAAATGGGCCATAAAATTCTGCTTGTCGGCCCATCCATTAGGGTCAAGTCCATGCTGGCAAAACGCATCCCAACTTTTCCGCCTCCCTCACCAGTGTGTTTTTCTCCATTTCTGGTATTTTAGTTTTCCACTCAGGACAAATTCTTTAAAATATTTTCCTCAAAAAATTTAATTTTGGTCAATACCGTAGAAAGTAGCCATTAATTTTGCTATTGCACTCATAGATTTTGCCTTAGGCGTGCAATTTTGGCCTGGTATTTCAGAACCCTTAAGATTTTTTGGCTTCAAGTTGCGCTTTTTGTTGCTTGAATTCATGTTATTTCCTCTCCAAAAAATTGACATATATAATGAATATTTATTGGGGCAAATATCGAGCCAATAATGAAATTGCCATGCTTATGTCATTTTTGAGTTGGAATCTTTGAGGGCAATATAGAAAGAAACTTGCAGATTGATGATGTTAGAATCAGGTGGGAGGTGCTTCAATGATATTGAGCAATATCGATATTCGCAAGGTCTTGAAGGACCAGTCGTTCATTATAGATCCGCTTCCGGAAGAAGATCAGATCGATACCTCTTCAATCGATCTCAGGATCGGGGAGCCAATCTGGGTCTGGGACCCTAAGTTGAGCAGGCAGAAGGATCGGGTGACCATCGATACGGAGAACTTCGACTTCAAGAAGTTTTCCGAGCGTTATTTAATCCAGATTCCCCCGGAGCCCTCCGGAAAATATTCCATCCGGCCGCAGACATTTTACCTTGCGCCCACCTTTGAGAAAGTAAAGTTTCCGATAAATTCACGTCTTGCGGGACGTGTTGAGGGAAAAAGCAGTCTGGCCCGCTTGGGACTGGGGGTCCACATCACAGCGCCGACCATCCATTGCGGAACCGGCTTCGGCATCATCACCCTGGAAATTTTCAACCACGGTCCCTTTTCCATCGATGTGACCCCCGGTGTGACGCGCATCTGCCAGTTGATCCTTGAACAGGTTGCCAGTGAACCTGAAGAACGAGATTCCCGAACCTTCAAAGGTCAGAAAAATCCCAAAGGCTAGCCGCTCGGCTGCGCAGGATCGGCAAGGAGTTCGCCAAAACTGAAAGGGGGGCCACTTCGGCCGCCTCGTAGGAGCGAACGAGCCAAGGAAAACAACCGAACGGTGAACCCTAAATCCTTGAACTGTTTTTACCCTGCTTGCGGTTATTCTTTTTTCGGTTCTTCTTTTTTATTTTCTTCCGGTTCTTTTTTCTGGTCGCCGATGACTGTAGTAAGCGGACAGAATTTGAACATGGGACACTTCTCGCATCCGACCGCAAGGGCGACGGGACAGAGTGTCATGGCTGTTCACCCCCTTTTATTTGGCATTAAGAAACAGGGAAATGGTTTTGAATATTATCTCGTTGGAAAAGTTAATTGTATTGAACACTAAATCATAACCTTCGCAAGAATCAAAATCTCTTTTGAAGTTTTGTTTGATGAAATTCCGCCGTTCCTGGTCCGTTTTTATAATAAGCTCCTCTGCTTCTTTCTCAGAGATGTTTCTGAGCTGGGAAATATTTTTGATCCTCTGTGTGAGCGGAGCAGTCAACCGGACCCGCAGACCTTCCTTTTTGTCTTCGAGGATATAGTTGATACCCCGGCCCAGAAAAATGGCGTTCTCTTGAGCAACGGTCACCTTGATCAGGCGGGAAATCTTTACCACATAATCATGTTGCATGATGGACCCGGAATGGATCAAAAAATTGATCCAGTTCTCGATGAGGTTCTGCCGATGTTCGTCCAGGGTTTCAATGAAACTGCGACTGAGTTGCTCCCTTCGCGCCAAGTGATCCAGCATGTTGCGCCCATACACTTTCCATCCCAGGGATTTTTCCAGGCCGGGAATAATTTCTTCCTCCCTGCACCCAAAGTCCCGGGCGATGGTCAGAAACGGGTGGGGTTTTATTTCCTTAATACCTTTCCCAACTTTCAGCTCTTGTTTTTTTTGTTCCCATTCCTTGATTTTGTCGGCGATGATTTGGTCGGCAATAGGCTCCGGCAATGTGGTAGGCATGGCGACCCCCTGTTTGAAAATAAGGTGGAGGGCTTCTGACCCTGTTTAAATCCGCCTTGGCCGTTTACGACCATGGATACAAAAATCGGAAGGATGTGGTTATCTACGCTCCCGTAATTGTGGCAGAGAATTTGTTTTCTAACCCCTCTTATTTATTTTTTCTCAATTTACTGCCCTATAAAAAAGGCCTAAATGGAAGAAGCAGGCTAAATAAATATAGGTATTTATGGGGCAAATATCAACCATCACACGCCTGGTGGCGGAGGTTTTGCTCCAAACAAAAAAGGCCCGGCCATTTGGCCGAGCCCTTTTACGTAAATATGGAACTGACTCCGGCAGAGTCAAAATTCTGCCGGATAGAGGGTTCTTACTTGGGTACTACCTGAGTGGCCTGTGGGCCTTTCTGCCCCATACCTTCCTCAAACTCGACTTCCTGACCCTCTGTAAGAGTCTTAAAACCATCTCCTTGAATTTCCGAGAAATGAACAAAAAGATCTTTGCCGCTCTCGGACTCAATGAACCCATAACCCTTGCCTTCGTTAAACCATTTTACTTTTCCTACTGCCATAATAAATACTCTCCTGCAATTTAACGGGAATGCGCTTCCAGAAAATCTGGCTAATGTCTTCCCTGTTTTTTAATGGGGTTGGATTGATGCAAGAACTTTCAGAGAACCACTTCGAGAAAAAACCAAACTCCCTTTAGTCTACTAAACTAAATTGTCTTTATACCTTTGCTCTAGGCGAGAAAATAGAAGAAATCAACTTACACTATAAACAAACAACCCTTATTTACCAAACCAGTATAACATAGATACTGGTTTTATCCTACAAAACTTGGCAGAGAAATTTAAAACGCTGGGGAAGGGGGGGGTTCTCCATTATTTGGCATTTTAGTTTCCAATTCGGGAAAAAATGAGTTATATTTAT
>CATMOP010000161.1 GCA_950072225.1 uncultured Nitrospina sp. | reverse complement strand
CCGTCCTGCTCTCGGCGGCGCCGACCGCCGTCCAATCGATTTGCCAGCTGGGCTCAACGAATCCCAGATCGCTGCGGCCAATGCAGCCATCGAACGCCGACTCACCCTCATCCAAGGACCTCCGGGCACCGGCAAGACTCACACGGCGGTCCGCATCCTACAAGCTTGGGCGAGCCAAGACATCGGCACCATCCTCGCCGTCGCCGACTCGAATGTCGCCGTCGACAATCTGCTCGAAGGATTGCTCGGCCTCGGCGTCCGCGCCGTCCGCCTCGGCCAGCCGGTCAAGGTCCGCGAGAACCTTCGCCTCGCAACGGTCGATGCGCAGATGGAGAATCACCCTCTGCGCCGCGACCTCACAGAGCATCTCGAACTGAACGACAAACTCGCCCGCAGAATCTCGGGGATGAAGGGCAAGGAGAAGGGTCTGGCTCACCGAGAACTCAACCGCGGTTGGAAGGAGGTGGTTTCGGAACTGGTCAGAATGAAAATCAGAGGATTGGAAATTTCAAAGCGTATAGGATGTCCGACCTGTTTGAAGGTCAACCCCTGCTTGAAGGGTTTGGAGTATTTAGCCAGGATAAAAAATCCGGAATCGCTTTCATCGTATTCTTCGGAAGAATGCGCGTGATGAAAATGGTCATCCAGTTCGTGGTTGGAAAAATGCCCGTTGACAAGATGGGCATAAGCTTCCAAAGTCGCGGAATGATAACGTCCCTGATGCTGATGGGCATCAGCATCCTCACTGTGGCTATGCGCCGTTTCCGGATGATAATGAATGAACGGAAGCAAAAAGAACGGAATAATGATCCCCAAAAGGATCGATTTCCATAAACCCGAATTTTTTCTGTTCCATCGAAAAGTCATCGACACCCGCACGGTATTAGTCATTAACTATTATATCGGAAAGTATGCTTATTACTTTAAACGAAAGCGGTTGCAGGATTCAAGCAGGTTTTTCCGGAGGGCTAATAAAGAGATGTGTCAGAAGGAGGTTTCGGAGGGCCTTTTTTGCCGCAACCAACCGAACCACCAAGACAAACCAGGATCATTAAAAGAAATACAACGGGTTTTAGTTTCATACTCACTCTCTATTTCAGTTTTTTCGTCAATCGGGAAATCTGCGTTTTCACCTGTTTTTTTGCCGTTCCTCCGTAAATGTTTTTCCGATCCACGGAGTTCTTAAGGGCAATATGCTCAGAGACATCCTCCTCGAACCGCTTAGAAATTTTGCGGAGATCCTTCAGCGACAGGTTGTCCAGGTTTTTTCCCTTATCCAAACAGTAGGCCACAGTTTTTCCGGTAATTTCATGCGCCTCACGGAAGGGAACCCCCTTCAGGACCAGATAGTCCGCCATGTCTGTGGCGGTCAAAAAACCGCTGGCTGACAGTTCTTTAAATGAAAACGATTTGAATTTTGTCGACTTCATCATACCGGTGAAAATTTTCAGGCAGACTTTGACCGTATCCGCCGAATCGAACAAGGGTTCCTTGTCCTCCTGCAAATCTTTATTGTAGGCCAGCGGCAATCCCTTCATCAATGTAAGGAGGGAAACCAGGTTGCCAAACACCCGGCCAGATTTTCCCCGAATCAGTTCCGCCGCATCAGGATTCTTTTTTTGCGGCATGATACTGCTTCCAGTGGTGAAAGCATCAGACAATTCCACAAATCCAAACTCACTGGAATTCCAAATGACCAGTTCTTCTGAGAACCGGCTAAGATGCATCATCAGTAAAGCCGAAGCACTACAAAATTCAGCGGCAAAATCCCGGTCCGCCACCGCGTCCATGCTGTTATGGGAAATTTCTGGAAACTTTAAAAGTTTAGCGGTGTATTGGCGGTCAATAGGAAAATTGGTTCCCGCTAATGCCGCCGAACCCAAAGGCATGACATTGATCCTTTTTCGCGCGTCAAGAAAGCGGTCTTTATCCCGAAGGAGCATTTCCACATATGCCAGCAGGTGATGCGAAAGCAAAACAGGTTGCGCCCTTTGCATATGTGTATATCCAGGAATCCCCCGGTCGATATTCTTTTTGGCAAGACCCACCAGGGTCTTGCACAACCGGTCGATTTCTTTTACCGTTTCATCCACCTCGTTGCGCAAATAAAGACGGATGTCCAGACAAACCTGGTCGTTGCGACTGCGGGCGGTGTGCAGCTTACCGGCGGAAGGACCTATTATTTCACGCAGGCGGCTTTCGATATTCATGTGAATATCCTCCAGCTTATCGCTGAACTGAAAACGCCCCTCTTCACATTCCCGTAAAATCCGCTTCAACCCTTTCTGGATTTTCTGCGATTCGGATGGGGAAATGATTTTACAATGCGCCAGCATTTTACAATGGGCGATACTCCCCTCAATGTCGAAGGCGTATAACCGCTTGTCAAAAGAAATGGAAGCCGAGAAGGTTTCCATCAAAACATCGGTCGATTGTTTGAACCTGCCACTCCAAGGTTTTTTCATAATTATTTCCTTCCCCCGGCCACTCGGCGTGGGGCCGGTAGCCGTGATATTTTTCCTTAGTTTTTACCCTTGCAGGGCATGAGGACTAATGAAGAGGACATCACGCGTGCCTCGGAGGAGTAATAAAGTTTTTTTTAAATCAGTTTTTATATTGGCCTTAAGATCAGTCTGCTTCCATGCAAACTAAATTAATGTCCCCCCTAATAAGGGGGGTTTAGGGGGGTTCACAACAAGTCAATTTTTTAAAACCTCCTCAGTCCCCCTTGTCAGGGGGAAGATCATATAGGCCTCTCTTCATCTGGCTCCCTCGCTAGAGGGTGGCGGAGGATGGGGGAATGAAATCCCGTTTTTTAACCCATTTATCTTTTTGCACGATATTGACGCGGGTTCCCAAGGGAACCATTTTGGCCAGGAAGTGCAGATACCATTCCTGGATGTTGGGGCAACCGGCGCTACCATTTCGCCAGTCAAAGTTTTTCTTGACGAATTCGTTTACCTTGCCCGCATTAACTCCGTGGATGCCATAACTGCCCGGAACCGGATCGCCCAGCCGTTTCATACCCATCCACCAATGCCCAATTTCATGGTCTTTATGACCAAATGGAATCGCCCGCACCCTTGTTTTTCCGTTTAGGGTCTCTTTTTTATACCAGGTGGGTTTATAGGCCTTATTTTTTATTTCATATTCTCCGATTGGGGTTTCTTCCCCGGTCCTTCCAAAAATACTTTCTATTTCCAAAATTTCTTCATCGTTGTAATAAATTTTCAGGACACCGCTTTCAATGATTCCCAAAAGGTACCAGAGTTGTGGGTTTTTATAGTTGAAAGAAGCCACCTCCTTGCTGTTGTACTTCAAGGTCATTGTCTGGCCGGAACGTACATAGCTCGCATGCTTGTTGTTATAAACCTGTTTCAGAATGTATTTCAGGTTTTCCGTGACTTTGTTATTCAAAATCATCTGCTCAATCTGCACGCTGAGCTCAGCATTGAACTTGCGCGTTTCTTCCAGCTCGACGGCGGTCATGGTAAGGTCCTGGCGAATCTGTGCCACTTCTTCCTTAGAGACCAAGCCAACCTTGTTCAGGCCCTGATACCAGGCCACATCTACTTTTTGCCGGGTTTGCGCACCGAGAACAAATTGGTAGACCAGGGTTCCGCTCATAATTAATACTCCCATGGCGATTCCCGCCAATTTTAGAGTTCGTTGGACATTGTTGGATAAGCGATATCTGGCGACCTCAAATTTTACTTTTTTATTTCTTTCTTCCAGTGCGCCGAATGTTGCTTTTTGGAATTTTCCCAGCAGGCGATGTTCGAGCCTGGATAGGGTGGGAGTATGAGATCGAAGCTTTTCTATGATCCAATACAGGTTTTCACGTGTCTTGCGGTCGTAACTACCGTTTGGATCTTTGTTACCGATCAGATTGTATTCGGTAATATTTAAAACTGTAAGCTTGCTTTCAGAATCCATATAACCCAGTCCACAGAAATTTAGCGGAGAGCCTCCGCTGGCCAGCGTGACGCTGAACCTTGATATTCTTCCCTAGCTGTGGTGTCTTCTCTTCCTCAAACTTCATGCCCCAGAGGCGCATGGCCCTAGTTACTAGAGGTTCCATTGAGGGAGTATACATTTAAAATGGGGGATGCAACCTTGATATTTTATCCGGGAACACTTTAAAATTAAACAGGATAAATTGGAGTCGGCGTAAATTCAGCCGGTTTTTCTAAAAACCTCTTTCAGCCGGTGGAGGGGTCCGGGTCTTTTGATGTTTGGCATGGAGCAACGACCATCGAAAACCGCGCCTTGTTCTATAATAAAATTGGGGGTATGGACATAGCCTTTGACTTTGGCATCCTTGGCGATTTTTAATTTATGGGTGGCCCATATTTCTCCAAAAACCTTGCCCTTACACATCACCACTTCCGCAGCAATGGTAGCGGCGACGGAAGCGGTTTTTTCTATAAGAACCGCTTGGGCTATAATTTCGCCCTCGAACTTTGCCAAAATCTGTACTTTTCCGGAGTGAATAATTTTTCCCCGAGTTCTCGAATTCTTATCTAAAAGAATGCCAAAGTTGGCATCGCGAAAAATTCTGTAAAGATTTTTCTCCTCTCGAGACCTGTTTCGTTTTCCACGTTCCAATGTTTCAATGATGCCATAAAGTTTTTTCCGGGTTTCATGATTGTATACGCCATCCGGTTTTCTGTTTTCCAGGAAAACAAACTCCGCAGGAGTGAGCACATTAAGATTTTGTTCGAGCGAGGTTAAGATGTAGACCACTGAATCTTGCCGAGCCCGTGCTGTGGCCGAACGTGGTAAGCCGTCAATAAGGCCCATCTCTCCAAAAATTTCGTTATCTCCAAGAACTTTCAGAACTTTTTGTCCTCTAGGTGTTTTTTTACAAATTTCTATGGCACCTACCCCAACAATATAAGCGCAATCACTTGGGTCGTTCTCACGGAAAACAACTTCCCCCTTTTTCAAATTTTTTCTGAAGCCCATATTTTTTAAACTTTTGTTTAAACTCATTAGTATTATTACCCTGAAATTTTTAACACCTTATTTGCCTACTTCTTAACATGCAATATATAGGCCATAAATTGTTGATAAAAGAAATGTTTTTAAATTATTGTAAATAAAAGACTTATTAAAATCTAATGTTTTTTTATATCACGAGAATTTTTAGTAGCCATTAAAGTTTTGATAATTATTCTACAAGGTGTATGAATAATTATAACTTAATAGAGGAGTTCCACAAGATTACCAAAAAGCACTAAAGTGGCATCTTCTTTCTGCAGAACAGGGAGTTGCACAAGCACAATACAAATTGGGTTGGATGTATTCCAATGGACTAGGAGTTCCACAAGACTACAAAGAAGCAGTCAAGTGGTATCGTCTTTCTGCAGAACAGGGAGTTGCACAAGCACAATACAAATTGGGTTGGATGTATTCCAATGGACTAGGAGTTCCAC
>CATMOP010000160.1 GCA_950072225.1 uncultured Nitrospina sp. | reverse complement strand
GCAGAGGAATCAGCGAATACAATAACTTGGCCTTCAATCACGACCGACCCGCTTAACCTTCCATCCGAACCGCAAACCGGGGCCATTTGCAAAAGGCCCCGGATCGCAAAATCATTCTCGTTAAAACAGGAATGATTTTGCTTTGCAATCCCACGCGTTGTCCAAGCAAATATTTTCCGATGATCCGGTGTTATAATAATCTTGATCATTTCGGCCGTGAAAACAAATCTTCTCTTCATGATCTCCCGTGAAAAAATTTAAAACAGGAATCGTTGGTTGCGGACGCATAGGAAGCATTTTGGAAGAAGATCCCTTACGCGGCAAACCTTGCACCCACGCCGGAGGCTTTTCAGCCTTGCCCGCAATCCATTTATCCGCAGGCTGTGATATTGATCCTGAACGACTGCGGAAATTCGGAAAACGCTGGAATATAACTGGATTATATTCTGATTACAGGAAAATGTTGGAAAAGGAGAATCTGGATATCCTCTGCATCGCCACCTGGACCTCACTCCACGCAAACATGACACTTGCGGCGGCAAAGGCTGGAGTCAAAGGTATTTTCTGCGAAAAACCCATTGCGATCAATCTGATTCAAGCACGAAAAATGGTTCGTGTTTGTAAAAAATACAATGTCTCCCTGATCATCAATCACGAAAGAAGGTGGGACGCTAACTACCAGCAAGCTCGCAAACTAATCCTCTCTGGGAAAATAGGAGAAATAAAAACTCTCATTGGCAACACCTTGAGTTGGAAACCAGGAAGGCTACCTGTATCAGACTACGGTGGCGGGCCCCTCTTTCATGATGGCACTCACCTTACAGACCTCCTGCTTTATTTCGGCGGCCCTGTAGGCTGGGTCTCGGGACATGAAACCAGACCAGGAGGAAAAAAGTATATCGAAGAAACCGCATATGCCATGCTGGGTTTTAAAAATGGCGCCATTGGATTTATTGAAGGTGGTGGAGCGAGAAAATATTTTAATTTCGAGTTAGATATTCAGGGCTCAGAAGGCCGATTACTCATTGGCAATTCCGGACGGGAACTGTATGTCGCAAAAAAAAGCCAGCGTTTCACCGGCTTTCATGAGCTGGAGAAAATTCCTTTTCCTGAACCCAAAAAATACGAGTCTCCCTTTATCGGAGGAGCGCGCGAAATGCTCAAAACAATTCGAACAGGAAAAGTCGGAACCTCAACAGGTATCGATGGGTTACGGGCCCTTGAAGTCATTTCCGCCATTTATCAATCAGCACAACAGAAGGGCAAACGTGTGATTGTCGGATGAATTTTAAAACCATTACATCCGAATATGGATTTGGGGTCTGTTCAATACATAAGCCCAGTCCGTCAGACGACTCAATATTAAAAATTTTTAATTGAAAACCACACATACCCTGTGCTAGTTTTTGGTACGAGTATTTCCTGCATGATGATTCACTTCACATTTTTCTTCTGGTCCAAAAAGTTGAGAACCCCTTGGGAAGAATACAGTCTTTTGGAGAACCTGGATGATTGAGGTTGAAAATCTTACCAAGCACTATGGTCCAAGAAAGGCTATCAACAATTTAACTTTTCAAGTAGCACAGGGGGAAGTCGTTGGCTTTCTAGGCCCAAATGGGGCGGGTAAAAGCACGACTATGAATATTCTTTCATGCATCCTTCCCGCATCCAGCGGGACGGCCCGAATCCGAGGATACGATATCTTTGAGCATTCGCTTGAGATCAGGAAAATAATTGGCTATCTGCCAGAAAATCCGCCGCTCTATCCTGACATGAGTGTTCGCGATTACCTGATGTTCGCGGCGAAAATCCGGAGAATGACAGGCAAGCAAACAGGAACCGCCGTAGAGAGAGTGATCGAAAATTGTTCATTGAAAGATGTCGGTCATCGTATCATAGGGCGGCTCTCTAAAGGATATCAGCAACGCGTTGGATTGGCGCAGGCCCTGGTGCACGATCCTGATATTCTTATTCTTGACGAACCGACCATTGGCCTGGATCCCATTCAAATTATAGAAATCCGCAAACTGATCCAGGAACTTGCCGCATCGCACACCATCATCCTCAGTTCACATATTCTTCCTGAAATCGCACAAATATGCCAGAGAGTCATCATCATCAACGAAGGAGAAATCGCGGCGGTGGATTCCCTGGAAGGTTTGACCGCCTCACTGAGAAAAAGCGACCGTCTCTCCCTGACCATCAGGAATGACGGTAATAAAGTTGAGGAAAAATTAAACTCCCTAAAGCAGGTACTTTCAGTTTTACCCGGAGAGAAAAACCAATTCCTGCTTGAATGCGAATTGAATTCCAATCTTCAAGATGAAATCGCCCGCCTGGCTTTGGAAAACCAATGGGGCCTTGTTGAGATCAAACCCCTCTCCTTAACCCTGGAAGATGTATTCCTCAAACTGACTATTGAAGAAAAGGATGTAAAGGCATGAGAATGACCTGGATCATAGCAAAGAGGGATTTAGGGTCATTTTTCAACTCACCCATTTTTTACGTGGTCACCACGGTCTTTTTAATCATATACAGTTTTATGTTTTTTAATATCCTGAATTTTTTTAGTTTCCAGAGTTTTCAGGCAAGACAACTCCAGGCTATGGGAATGAACCTGAACCTGAACGAAATGGTAATTGAACCCAGTTTGCAAAACATGTCGGTTATTCTATTGATGATCATCCCAATTATCACCATGCGTAGCTTTGCGGATGAAAAAAAAATGAAAACTTTCCGCCTCCTGCTTTCATCCCCAGTTCATCTTAGGGAAATTATTCTTGGCAAGTTCCTGGCCTGTATGATTGTGGTGGCGGTGATGATTTTAATCTCCTCCTATTCCGTAGGCTTCCTATTTCTGTTGGGAGAGCCTGAGCCCGGCCCTGTTGTTACCGGCTATTTAGGGGTTTTATTGATGGCAGGCTGTTTTGTGTCAGTAGGGATCTTCGCTTCATCCCTAACAGACAATCAAATTGTCGCCGCCGTTTTGACCTTCGGATTCTCCTTATTCATGTGGGTCATCGGCTGGGGCGCCCAGGCCGCGGGCTCCACCACCGGGCAAGTACTTCAATACCTTTCCATTGTCGACCATCTGGACCGTTTTTTAAAAGGCCTGGTCGACACCAGCGACCTGGTTTATTACCTGAGCTTTATCTTATTCAGCCTTTTCCTCTGCCACCGCGTGCTGGATTCCAATCGATGGAGATGAAACAATGAAAAAACTCGGGCCCATGGCAGGTTGGCTGGCTCTGACAACAGGTTTTATCGCCCTGTTTTTTTATATTGTCCTTCCCGATCTCAAAAGCGTATCGACCTCGCTGACGGCCATCTGTCTGATTAACGGAATTTTTTTCTTCATTACCGAAGGCTCAAATTTGAGGCAGAATCTTTCCTCGCGTTCTGCGCTATACGGCGCCAACACTCTGGTCCTGACCGCCATATTCCTGGGCATATTGATTTTTTTGAACCTGCTTACCTTCCGCCATAAACATCGTTTTGATTTTACGGAAGGAGGGTACTTTACCCTGGCACCCCAAACCAAAAAATTTATTTCTAATCTTCCTCGCGAAGTTAAGCTGACGGCTTTTTTCCAAACCGACTCAGCGGAAAAGATCGCCTTTGCCAATTTGATTGCCGGTTATCTTGAAGAAACCAATAAAATTAAACTTAAGTATGTGGACCCGGACAAAAACCCCTCAGTCACCAAGCAATATGGTGTCACTACATATGGAACCGTGGCGCTTGAAAGCGGTGCCAAGGAAACCAAGATTCAAAACACAACCGAGGAAAACATCACCAACGCGCTTTTAAAAGTAACCCGCGATGAACAAAAGGTGATTTATTTTCTTGAGGGGCATGGCGAGAGCAATATAAGAAGCACCGAAAATGAGGGGTACTCCACCGCCAAAAAAAATCTTGAGCAGGATGGGTTTGTCGTCAAGCCGTTGTTACTGCTCCAGTCGGGGGAAATCCCCAAAGACGCTTCGGTACTGGTCATTCCCGGCCCCAAAAAACCGTTTCAGGATGAAGAGAAAGAAATTATTGATAACTATTTAAACTCTGGGGGTTCGGTTTTCATGCTCGTAGATCCAAAATCCTCATCCAGGATGGAGGCTTTTCTCAAAAAATGGGGCATTGAGCTTGGAGAGGATATCGTCATCGACCCCATGTCCAAGCTTTTCGGAGGAGATTTTGCGGCACCAGTTGTCGATCAATATACGGTTCATGAGATCACCAGCGACTTTGTTCTGGCAACCATTTTCCCAATTATAAGATCAGTTCGGGGAATTCCAGTAGCAGGCATCACCACAACGGAACTTTTGAAAACCGGCGCTAACAGCTGGGCAGAATCCGATTTTGACTCCGGCACCGTCCAATATGACGAGAGCAAGGATGTCAAAGGGCCGGTTTCTGTCGCAGTCATCGCCACAAAAATTTTAGAGGCTGAGGAAAATTCTGCTATCCCTGAAAATTTAGAAGCGGCGAAGAACAATAAACCTACATTAAAGGCCACCCTGCTGGTGGTAGGCGATTCTGATTTCTCCAATAATCGCTACACCAACTTTTCAGGAAATGGAGATTTTTTCCTCAACACCATTTCCTGGCTTGCGGAAGAGGAAAACCTGATTTCCATTCGCCCAAAAGAAAGAAAGAATACACCTATTCAAATGACACAACCCTGGGGCTACACAATATTCATAATGGGTGTCATTGTGTTTCCCGGGTTGATTGCTACAATAGGAATTCGTACTTGGTGGAGGAGACGCCGACTATGAAGTTTCAAGGAACGGCCCTGATGTCGGCTGTATTCCTGGGTCTGGTTCTTTATTATTTCTTTGTTGACCTTCCCTCCGAACAAAAGGAAAAAGTCGAAAAAGAGCGAGCTGAAAAAATCTTTCCCCTAGAAACGGAGAAGGTGCTTGAGTTTTCTCTAGCTGGCAATGGCAATCCTATAACCTTAAAGCGCAAAGCCCCACACAGCTGGAATCTCACCCGTCCCCTTTCGGCCCTTGGCGACTCTGCCGAAGCAGAAGCCTTTTTATCAGAAATCAAAAATCTTAAAAAAACCCGGGTAGTGGAAGAAAATCCTAAAGACCTTTCCATTTATGGCCTGAGTACCCCATTTCTTAAAATCCATTTTAAATTTGAAAATAAAAAAGAGGAAACCCTGTTATTAGGTAACGAAAGCCCTATGGGGGGCAATCTCTATATCAAGCGGGAAAGCCACCCCGCCGTGATGATGGCCCCTACATCCAGATCCCGATTTGAAAAATCCGTTTACAGTTTTCGCGATAAAACCCTTCTTAACTTCAGCACCGGTAATATCAAGCGCATACAAATCATCAGCGAGAAAAAAAATCTGGAGTTTAAAAAGAAGGGTGCGGTCTGGGCAATATCAGGAGATATTGGTGCTCAGGGGGACAAGGATGCCATCATGAATTTTCT
>CATMOP010000159.1 GCA_950072225.1 uncultured Nitrospina sp. | reverse complement strand
GCCCCACCGGCCGCAAGAATACGTCGCTCGATCTCGGTTAAAGAGGCTTGATATTCCGGATCTGAAATAAGCCCCCTGCGTTGATCAAACGCTAGCTCTTTCAACTGTTGGCGATAGACTTCTAGATCATAGTCCGCACGCGCAACAGACGCTCTCTGTGTTCGCAGCAAAGGACGAACGAGAAACAACACCGCAAGCGCGGCCATAATCAGAAATAGCCACCATGGACTCATCTGTTTAGTCGACTTCCTCGCCGGAGATTAAGTGTTCGACTCGCTTTCGTTCCGATGTACTGAGAGCTTCCGGATGACGACCTTTTGCCCCCGTACGCTTTAGAAAACGCACGACTCCGATTCCAGCAAAAAGCATTATTAGCGCCGGGCCAAACCAAAGCAGATAGGTTTTCGGCTTGATGGGCGGCTTCAGCAAAACGAAATCCCCGTAGCGCGCAACCAAATAGTCAGTAACTGCAAGGTCGCTCTCACCCAATATGATCCGCTCTCTGACAATTTGTCTAAGATCCTTAGCAAGGTCAGCATCAGAATCGAAGATCGATTCATTTTGGCACACGAGGCAACGGATCTGTCTCGCAAGGTCACGGGCACGGGATTCCAACACAGGATCATCTAACGGGGCATCGTTTTCAAATGCAATTGCCCCTGGCAAAAAAAGCGGCACCACCATAAGCACAGTGATGAACCAGCACTTCATCGGCTAAGCTTCCTGATAAGCGGCAACAAATACTTTTCCAGGTCACTTTGGGTAATAGGTCCAACGTGCTTGTAACGAATTCTGCCGGCTCTATCGATTACGAAAGTCTCGGGCACACCATAAACCCCTAGGTCGATACCAGCCCGGCCGTCCTGATCAGCACCAATGCGAAGGAAAGGATCGCCAAGCTCATCGAGCCAAGCACGGGCGTCCTCAGGCTTATCCTTATAATTTACACCGTGGAGTGCGAACGCACCGTTATCTGCCAATTCCATCAAAAATGGATGCTCTACCCGACATGGCAGGCACCAAGAAGCAAATACGTTTACTAAGGCCACCTCGCCAACAAGGTCCGACGAGGCCAAGCCTTTTGTTTGGCTATCCAGCGGCGGCAGATCAAATACCGGAACCTGCTTATCTGCCAGTGCAGTTGGTACCGTGGAAGGGTCGAGTGATAATCCGCGCAACAAAAACGCACACAGCACACCAAATACGATAACCGGCAATAGGTAGAACAAACGGCGTGAGTTCATCGGCCTAGCGCGCCACTTCTGCTGCTGGCTCACCCGCCATCAAACGTCTTCGGCGCCGGTTTGGCGCCCCTACCCGATGACGACGATCGCTTAAAGAAACTGCGCCGCCCAAAGCCATTACCATCGCACCCAGCCAAATCCAAGGAACCAGAGGGTTGTAATAAACACGTGTCGACCAACCTCCCTGACCATCCGGATCACCTACCACGACGTACAGATCGGCAAGCCACGTAGTGTGTATAGCGGCTTCCGTGGTGGGTTGTTGTTGGACAGGATAAAATCGATTTTCGGGCCAAAGTTCAGCAACCAAGCCACCCGCACGTGTAACCGTGAAGTGACCCCGATCCGCTGTATAGTTGGGCCCCTCTGCACGAACGACGCCGTGAAATAGAAATTCGAAACCCGCGACTGAGATAGTCTCGCCTTGACGCATTACCTGAATCGCTTCGGTTCGCCACGCACTAGACGCGGTGACGCCGGCCACCAGCAACGCTACACCAAAATGGGCAAGGCTCATGCCATATGCCGCTCGTGGGATTCTAATTGCACGCTGCAAACTATCAAGCGCCGACACACGAAACAGACGGATTCGCACCGCCCAATCAAACAGCACCGAAGACGCCAGCCATGCGCTGAGCCCAATTCCAAAAGCGCCAAATACTGCATTGCCCCATGCCCGATAAACGCTCCACAACAAAACCAATACAGTCACAGCCGCCACGATCTTAATCCTGGCAATGACGCCTGTAAGATCAGCCCGTTTCCAGGCAAGCATTGGCGCAATTCCTGCGAGCACTATCAGCGGCGCCATCAACGGAATAAAAACGGTATTGAAATAAGGTGGACCTACGGAAACCTTACCCGCACCTAACGCATCGATAAACAACGGGTAAAGCGTTCCCAACAGTACAGTGGCAGCTGCCGCACTGAATAGAAGATTGTTAAGAACTATGCCACCTTCTCGGGAAACTGGAGCAAAAAGGCCACCGGCCTTCAGGAGCGGCGCGCGCACGGCAAATAACGTGAGGGAACCGCCAACCACAAAGATCAAAAACCCGAGTATGAATACACCTCGCGCCGGGTCCGTCGCAAAAGCGTGGACCGAAGTCAGCACCCCGGAGCGAACCAAGAACGTTCCGAGCAGACTAAGCGAAAAGGCCACGATTGCGAGCAATACCGTCCATGCTTTTAAGGCGTCGCGTTTTTCGCACACAATCGCGGAGTGAAGCAGCGCTGTGCCAGCAAGCCAAGGCATGAAAGAGGCATTTTCTACCGGGTCCCAGTACCACCATCCGCCCCAACCAAGCTCATAGTAAGCCCACCAACTACCCAAAGCGATGCCAATCGTGAGAAAACTCCATGCTATAAGAGTCCACGGCCTCACCCAACGCGCCCAGGCAGCGTCAACTCGCCCCTCAATCAAAGCCGCAATGGCGAAGGCGAATGCAACCGAAAACCCGACGTAACCCAGATAGAGAAACGGTGGATGAAACGCAAGACCAGGATCCTGAAGTAACGGATTCAGGCCGTTGCCATCCAACGGCGCCGGGAACACGCGTTCGAATGGATTTGAAGTAAACAAGCTAAAAGAAAGAAACCCAACAGCGATCAACGCTTGCACTGATAATACCCTAGCCCGCAGGGCAGGCGGTAAATTACCACCAAACAGCACGATGGCGCCGCCAAATGTGGCCAAAATCAGTACCCACAACACGAGTGACCCCTCGTGATTGCCCCACACGCCAGCTATTTTATAAAGCATGGGTTTGGCGGAATGAGAATTGCTGGCCACGTTAAAAACTGAAAAATCTGAGGTAACGTAAGCATTCATCAGCGATAAGAAGGCTATTACAATGAACACCCATTGAGCACCAGCTGCCGTACTAGCGACAGCCATTAACCGCCCATCCCCGCGCGCCGCACCAATCATGGGAATAGTTGCCTGAACCAAAGCAACAATAAGTGCCATTATTAATGCGATATGACCGATTTCGACGATCATTCGTTACCACCCTTCCACTGACCCGATTTCTTTAACGCTTCCGCAACTTCAGGCGGCATGTAATTTTCATCATGCTTGGCCATTATTTCATCGGCGATGAAATGAGTGGGGGCATCCAACTGCCCCTGGACAATAACACCCTGACCCTCACGGAACAGACTCGGTAGGATGCCGCGATAGGTCACCATAATGGTATGACTTAGGTCCGTTAAACGGAAATGCACCGTGAGGCCATCAGCATCTCGGATAACACTATCCTCTTCAACCAGTCCTCCCATGCGAATACGTTGCCCCGCCTCGATGCCCTTCTCAGCAACTTCAGTTGGACTGAAAAAGAAAACCAGGTTGTCGCGAAAGGCACCAATCACAAGGGCAGTCGCCGCACTGAGAAGCACCATCGCACCTATCAGTGTATATAGGCGTCGTTTCTTACGTGTCATTGCTATGGATTTCCATCCTCCGAACGAGGCGTGCCACCATCAAGTTCCTGTAACACATTAAATTCGGAACGTCGTGCTCGATAGCTCCATACAGACGCGACAGCGAGCCCGATCAGAACCAGCGCAGCAACCGCGTAGGCAGACCATATAAAACGACCATCTCCCCCCATCGCAAAATATTCCTCGAACCCGTTCATGGGCGTTCCGGAACGATGGCAGCCCTAGACGCGCGCTGCGCCTGCATCATCCGTAAGGAGCGCACTCGAGCAGCTAGGATCGCCGATCGCATCCGGACAAGTAACAATGAAATAAAATAAGCTGCGTAAGCCAATGCCATGACCAACAGAGGCCATAACATTGATTCATGTACAGATGGTGCCGACAATTTCGACACACTGGCTCCTTGGTGCAAAGTGCGGAGCTCAAGTATGTCCACGGAGAATTTAATTATAGGCACAAATACAAATCCGACTATGACCAGGATCCCGGCCGCGCGCGCACCCTTGGTCGGATCGTCAAACGCATCAAAGAGAACCATATAGCCCACAAATAAAAAGAACAAAATTAAGACCGAAGTAAGACGTGCGTCCCAAACCCACCAAGTACCCCAAGTAGGTTTGCCCCAAATTGAGCCGGTTACAATAGCAATTAAGGTAAAACTTGCCCCTATTAGTGACGCTGATTTACAAAAAATATTTGCTAGCAAATGCTTATTAATTAAATATATACAGCTTGCTATTGCTATTGATGAATAAATCATTAAAGCCATCCACGCTGAAGGAACATGTACATACATTATTCTTACTAAATTTCCTTGTTGGTAGTCTTCTGGTGAATTAAAAAAACCTTGATATAAACCGAAGGACAAAAAAATAATTGTTAGTAATACTAAATAAATAAAAGTTTTTTCACAA
Source organism: uncultured Nitrospina sp. (assembly GCA_950072225.1). Lineage (GTDB taxonomy): Bacteria > Nitrospinota > Nitrospinia > Nitrospinales > VA-1 > LS-NOB. The sequence goes on along the minus strand of CATMOP010000159.1, from coordinate 898 downwards.
AGATATAAAAATTTTGCAGGATTTGCATATTTAAATATTTTAAAATTAGTCATAATAAAAAAATAAAATTTTACTTAAATAAACTAGTTTCTTTTTTTATACAATCAAAAGCATATTCGGCACTTATACTTTTCATACCTTTTTCTTCAGGAATTTTATCTGCTCCCACAATATTTTTAACTTCACCACTAGGCGGGATTACAGCTTTATAAGTTGGAAGATGTTTTAAACACGGAGAAGCACCCATTATTGCATAAGAAGGAGTACCCATTAACGCTGATAAATTATATGCACCTGAATCTAAACCAATGAAAAGTGAGCTGTTATAAATAATAGCTGCATTTTCATGCAAAGGTACGCAGGAGGTAATAATTTTTTTTGATTTTTTTAAGTTATTAGTAATTTCATTTATAAATTTTTTTTCTTCAGGCGCACCAATTATAAAAATTGTTCCTTTAAAAGATTCTAATATTAAATTTATTAATTTCGAAAATCTTTCGCTGGGCCATTTTTTAAAATCTGCTTTATTTGTTGATGAAATAATAATCCATGGCTTTGGTTTTTTTTTATATTTTTTTTTTATTTTTAATAATGATTTTTTTTCAATAAAAAAATTTGGTTTTATTTTGTTTTTTTTTATTTTATGTGAGTTTAAAAAAATTCTTGCTTTTTCAAATGGTCTTTCAATTTTAGAACTTTTAGGCATAATATTTTTTTTTGATAAAAAAAATTTTTGTAATCCATACTCATATCCTAATCTTTCTTTGATCCCAGCTGATAAACTAGCTAATGCATACTTTATACTTTCATGAAATATCCATATTTTTTTTATATTATTTTCTTTTAGAGATTTTGAAATTTTGAAAAAACTAAATAAATTAGTAAAAATGCCTCTGGT
>CATMOP010000158.1 GCA_950072225.1 uncultured Nitrospina sp. | reverse complement strand
TAAGCTGACTAGGCCTTTTTGGGGCCTTACCATATTCATGCGTCCACTTCATTCAAAATTGAAAAACGCAGCGTTTTTTGCGGGTTTAGTATTTCTTTGTTTGCAGATTTCTTCTGCCTGGGCCGGGACATCCCATTTATCCGGGGATCTTTATCGTCTGGCACAGAAATCCTATTACCAACTCATGGGATTTCCGGATAAACAGAAATTCCGCCACCATTGGGAAAAGGTCATTCATAAATTTTCCAAAGTGGTGGAACGTTATCCCCAAAGCCCACAGGCTTATAAAGCCGTTTTTACCATGGCCCGGTTGTACCAAGGATTGAACGGGATTTCCAAAAATGTAAAGGATTTGGACCAGGCTCTCCGTTATTACAAAAAAGTTTCTCATGATTTTTCACCGGGTACGCTGACGGATGACGCGTTGTTTGAGTCTGCCGAGATCTATCGTGGTAAAAAGAATTTTTCATCCGCCGCGAGTATTTTAAAAATAATTTTTGAGAAGTATCCCGATGGCGATCAGGCAAAGAAGGCCCGCCTGCAATATCAGAAGTTCGCGTCTATTTCTCAGGTTCATAAAACAAACAAGCAGACTGCGTCCCTCCCTGCAAACAAAAAACCGATTACATTGAAGGAAGAAAAAAAGCCTGAGCCGGTAGCGGTTAAACAGACTGTGTCATCCCCAGCTGTAAATAAGAAACCCATTGCGTTGATGAAAGTAAAAAAGCCTGAATCAGTAGCCATCAAGCAGGCTTTGTCAGCGAAACCAGAAAAGAGAGAAAAGAAAAAAATAATTTCCCAATCTCCAGGGTTAATCACCAGGCTGGAAAAAAAGGCCGTCAAGCACGGGCCTGGGAAAAAAGGGGTTGTAGCGACCAAAGCTAAACCGTATTCTAAAGCACCGGTTAAAAAAGCGCTTTTTAAAAAAGGGAAACGGGGCTTTCTTTATGCACCTTCTTCAAATAAGGCAAGGAGTTCTGCACCATTAATTGTCGTGGATGCGGGCCATGGAGGCAAAGACCATGGAGCGAAAGGTGCAAGAGGAACCCATGAAAAAAATATCAACCTGACCATTGCCCGGCATGTCAAAACCATATTGGTCAACCGGTTCAAATATCGTGTGGTGATGACCCGAAAGGATGATACGTTTATTCCGCTCAAAGAAAGAAGTGAGATTGCCAATAACCGCAACGCGGAACTGTTTATTTCCATTCATGCCAATGCCGCCAAAAGAAAATCAGCGCATGGCATAGAAACGTATTTTCTTGGAAGGGCTAATAATGACAGGGCTTTAGCTACCGCCGCCCGAGAAAATGGAGCACTGGTTTATTCCGTCAAGGACGACCAGGTTCAGCAAATTCTGGCAAGTCTCATTACCAACACCAAGATTAATGGCTCTTCCCGCCTGGCGGGCACGGTACAGGATAACCTTTTTCGATCTTCCAGGAAAAAGTTTCGTGAATTGAAGAACCTTGGGGTCAAAGAGGGTCCTTTCTACGTTCTTCATGGTGCCAATATGCCTAGTATTCTGGTTGAGGTTGGTTTTTTGACCAACCGAAAAGAAGCTCGCATGCTCGCCAAACCCGACTACCTTTATCGACTGGCTTCGTCCATAGCGGAAGGTATCCATAAATACCTGCAGGACAAAGACCCATCTATTTAAGGGGGAGGCATGACAGCTCCTATCATTGCTATCGTTGGCAGGGCCAATGTTGGCAAGTCTACCTTATTCAACAAACTCACACAGAGCCGTTCGGCAATTGTCAATGACACACCAGGGGTGACCCGGGACCGAATTTATGGTGCGGCGGAATTTGAGAACCGGCAGGTTTTAATTGTTGATACAGGTGGAATTGATATTAATACCGCAAACCAGATAGAGCTGAAAGTGGTAGAGCAGGCCCTATGGGCTCGGGAAGAAGCGGATTTTGTGATTGTTGTCGTGGATAACCAGACCGGACTGACCGGAACGGACAGGGAAATGATTTCGCAGGTTCGTAAAGCAGGGAAGCCTTTTTTTCTTGCTGTCAACAAGGTGGATTCCCCCTCCCACCATTTTATTCTCCCCGAATTTTCTGAATTAGGACTGGCCAATACCTTTCCGGTCTCAGCAGAACATGGGAATGGTCTTTATGAATTGATCGAAGCGATTTCCAAATCCCTTCCTGATGCAGAACCGGAATCCGATTCCAGTGGCGATGATATTCGCATTGCGGTGATCGGAAAACCCAATGTGGGAAAATCTTCTCTGATCAACAGTTTGTTGAAATCTGAACGTTGTATTGTTTCCGACATACCCGGAACCACTCGGGATGCGATCGATACGTTTCTTGAGTGGGATGGGCGTCGTTTTATTCTGGTCGATACGGCGGGAATCAGGCGCAAGGGGAAAACTCGTCAGGTTCTGGATAAATTCAGCGTGATAATGGCTCTTAAAGCACTGGACCGTTGTGATGTCGCAGTGCTGGTGCTGGATAGCGCAGAGCAGGTCTCAGATCAGGACGCTACGATTGCGGGTTATGCGATGGATCGCGGCAAAGCGTGTTTGATTTTGGGGAATAAGTGGGACTTGTCGAAGGAAAAAGAAATTTCATTTGATGAGTTTGAAGAGCATGTGCGTTACAGACTTAAATTCATGGAGTACGCTCCTGTGGTGACGGTGTCGGCAAAAACGGGTTTGCGAATTGACAAGATTCTGCCGCAGGTGGAAAAGGTTTACGAAGAGTATTCCAGAAAAATACCTACCGCAACTCTAAATGAGTGTTTTCAACGTGCTATTCAGAAAAACCCCATGTCGAGTTACCGGGGTAAATTCATGAAACTGTTTTATGCCACTCAGGTGAAAAAGCAACCCCCTACTTTTAAATGTTTTTTGAATTTCCCGGAAGGGATTCATTTTTCCTATCGTCGTTATTTGATCAACAGCCTGCGAAAAAGGTTTGGGTTTTATGGGACTCCTGTCCGGCTCATTTTGTCCGGGAAAAGAAAAGGAATAGATTCCTGAAAAGTTCACTATTTGTCTGGGTGCTTCGGCTATTTTCAGTGTTGGTTCTGCGAAGAATCTCACCTCCTGACCCCATCCATTTTGAGGTCATGGTTTCTCAAGGATGCTAGTTTTAGCTTTTCCGCAAGCGGCTGGTTTTTTTCGCTTATGGGCTTAAACGCTTTGAAAAAAAATGAATAGGAAATATATCCTGGACCCGTTTCATTCCTATATTACCCTGATTTCGCCAGACGGTTGAAAAAATCCTTTATATTTATTAAATTTAGCTCATATTAAGTTTTGACATTTGCCCCAAAATTTGGAATGTTTATAGTTCTCAATCACCAATGTTAGCGGTTCATCGATAATGGCTCTTGTTTCATGGTTAGCGGAAGTGGAGTTGGTTTCCATTGTCCCGGTTTTCGGGTGTTCTATTTACCAAGCGAGGTGATATGAAACAATATAAACTTCAAGATATCAGGAATGTTGGATTAGTGGGCCATGGAGGATCGGGCAAAACATCTTTAGCGGAAGCGATTTTGTATTTTTCTGGAGTCTCCGACCGGTTGGGTAAAGTAGGCGATGTTTCATCGGTTATGGATTACGACCCGGATGAAATAAAGCACGGGCATTCCATAGATGCCTCGGTTGCGTTTTGTGAAGTGAACGCTACTAAATTAAACCTCCTTGATACACCGGGAAGCAGTAACTTTATTGCTGATACGCCTGCCTGTCTCAGGGTAGTCGATGGTTTGATTTTTGTAGTCGGTGCCGATGAAGGGGTACAGTTTTATACTGAAAAAATATGGCAATGGGCCGATCAACTGAACCTTCCCAGAATTATTTTCCTGAATAAGCTGGATCATGAACGGGCCAATATTGCCCCCATCCTGGAAACCATTAAAAAGAAATTTAACAAAAACCCGGTTTTTCTCCAGCTTCCCGATACCACCGGGCAAAATTTTTCGGGGATCGTAGATCTTATCGACAATCATTACTTCTCTTATAACAAGGATGGTAAGGGAAATGGAAAGACAGGTGAAATACCTTCCTCGATTACGGATGAAGTTGAGCTCGGCCATGCGGAGCTGATGGAGGCTGTGGCGGAAGTCGATGATGACCTGATTGAAATATATCTTGAACATGGGGAGTTGACCGAGGAGCAACTTTCCAAGGGATTAAAAGAAGGCATTCGAAATGGTCAGTTGATACCTGTGATTTGTGGGTCTGCTCTGCAAAATATGGGTGTAGACCTTCTGCTTGATACGGCTATCAAATACCTTCCTTCTCCTGATATGCGGGCTCCGGAGCTTGCAAAACGGGGTGATGCAGAGGTTACACGCTCCGCGAATGGCGGTGAGCCGACTTCTGGCATGGTGTTCAAAACCATTGCTGACCCCTATGCAGGAAAACTGACTTTGTTTAGAATGTTCTCGGGATCCCTTAAGGGGGATTCTACTATTTACAACGCCACTCAGGACACGAATGAGCGGGTGGGGCAGTTGTATATGCTTCAGGGCAAAAAGCAGGTTAAGGTTGCGGAAATCTCCGAAGGGGATATAGGAACCGTGGCCAAGCTGAAGTCAACGGTGACAGGTGACACGTTTTCCGATGCTGAGGAAAAGGTGGTGTTCCCGCCCATTATTTTCCCATTGCCGGTTTTTTCGCGTGCACTGGTACCCAAAACGAGGGCTGACGAAGAAAAAATCAGTAGTGCCTTGCATAGATTGTTGGAAGAGGACCCGAGCCTGAAGATGGAAAGAAATGCTCAAACCGGACAGTTGTTGCTCTCCGGGCTGGGGCAGGTTCACTTTGATGTGACGCTGGAAAGGTTGAAGCGGCGTTTTGGTGTAGAGGTGGAGGTCAAGGCTCCCAAGGTTCCTTATCGCGAAACAATTAAATCCTCCACCAAGGTGCAGGGAAAATACAAAAAGCAAACGGGTGGAAAAGGACAATTTGGAGACACTTGGATAGAAGTCTCTCCTCGAAAGAGGGGGGAAGGCTATATTTTTGAGGATAAAATTGTTGGGGGTGCTATCCCCAAGACTTATATTCCTGCGGTTGACAAGGGAATCCAGGAAGCAATGGCCAATGGCATCATCGCGCATTACCCCATGGTCGATGTAAAAGTGAAATTGTATGACGGGTCTTATCACAATGTGGACTCATCGGAAATGGCTTTCAAGATTGCCGGTTCACTCGGATTCAAAAAAGGAGTCATGGGTTGCAAACCGATTCTTATTGAACCGGTCATGAATATGGAAATTGTGGTACCAAGCGATCATGTAGGAGATGTAATGGGCGATATCAATGCCAAACGCGGTAAGATTCAGGGTGTTGATCCCGCAGATGACACTCAGGTCATCCGTGCTCATGTACCAATGGCGGAAGTCTTAAATTATGCCGCTGATCTGACCTCCTTGACCGGCGGGCGGGGTATGTTTGTCATGGAATTTGATCATTATGCGGATGTTCCGGAACATTTGATGCAAAAAATCATTGATGAGGCCAACCGGGGCTTCGAAGAAAAGAAGAAGGAGTGACCGAA
>CATMOP010000157.1 GCA_950072225.1 uncultured Nitrospina sp. | reverse complement strand
CGGGGGGGAATGTGATTTTTTACCTTTTCATTTACCCTTTCAGGGCATGAAGGCTAATGAAGAAGATATAACGCATGCCCTGCAAGGGTAAAAGCTGAGGAAGAATACCACGCCTGCGGGGGCTCTTTGCACTTTAATATTATAGCGATTGTCCTGTTAAGGAAAAGAATACTATCAGGAACCGAGGAAGCCCCTGTCCCTCCTGACAGAGACAGGGGCTTCCAAGTACAACATGAGGCCAAACAACGGGAGGGTTGGAGTCTCCCGAATAAGGGCGGCGAACCGCCGCTGGTAACTGGCAATAACTTTTTTGTGCTAGCAACAATACTCTCGGCTCAACTAGCCATTGCTATCTGGCTCCACGGCTAGTGGATTTAATTCTTAATCCTTCGCAAAACGAAGAGCGAGGGCAAAATCCCCCAGCCCGTCCTTTTGCGCAATGGTGGTAATATCCGAATACGAGTCATGTCGGTCAATGGACTGAGCTGTCATAGAAGAACCATCCAGTTCTGTCCGAACCTTGCTCACCAGATCCTCAAGAATGTACCGAAAACCTCCTTGATCTAACGCGCATTCAATATTTCCCCAAAAATCGGCCACCGGGTCTTTCATGATCCGATCCCGCTTTAATAAATGGTTGCCAGAAATACCGATTTTCCGAAAAAAAACTTTGCTCAACTAACCTATCGGTAATAGGCAGGGAATCTTCAGCACAACCGGACCCAATGCTGGATCCAAAATGTATGAAGGATCGCTCCCAAAACACCCGGGGAAAAGAAACCCCTCAAATGCGGCCGAAAGTTCCAAGAATTTTTTTAAGAATGCAATAACTATAAATAAATCAATTACTTTTGTCAATATTTTTCCAGATATTTTTCTACCCTTTTTGGCTTAAAATATAATTAAGCCTTATTTAAAAACAAGTTATGAAGGAAATAATTCGGCCTTGAAAATAGAACGGCGCCTCCATAACTAGTTGGTTTTTAATAGGTAGTTTAATCTTCCAGAGAGGAGGCTTAATTAGAGCCTGTCCAGACTATAAAAATCAGGGCAAAATCTGACGCGACAAGACCGCTCAAGATTTGGAGGAATTATTTTTAAAATTCAGGAGAACGTGCTGAGGAAAAAGCAGGGATTAAGATCTAGCATCTCTGGTCCGATTCAGGCGAATTGCTAATATCAAAAATCATTCGAAATAGCTGGCACCGCAACCTTCCATTTCGCAGATTTCCACCCGTTTCACACGGGTGCTGGGCGTATTAACTTTTTCCTTGAGCTTCAGAAATAACCAGCGGGCAATATTTTCTGCTGAGGGATTTTGCTCATCAAAAGGGGGTATCTCATTAATGTTTTGATAATCCAGTGCGCCCAGAATCTCTTCCATAAACTGTTTTAATTTCACAAAATCAATACCGACTCCTATAGTATCCAGTTCATCGGCCTCAACCGAAACCTGGGCCGACCAGTTATGCCCATGAAGGTTTTCGTATTTGCCATCATAAAGCCTGAGCCGGTGAGCGGCGGAAAAACCGGTTTTGACAGTTACCTCGTACATATTCAACTCCGAGTTTAAATTTATTTTAAAATTGCATCAATGCAGTCATGGGCCGTATTCAGCATTACTCCTATCTCGTCTTCGGTGATAACCAGAGGTGGGATGAAGTACACCACATCTCCTAAAGGACGTAAAAAGAGCCCCCGCTTTAAACCTTCGAGGAATATCTGATAGCCGACACGTTTTTCAGCAGCAAACCGCTCTTTTTTCTTCTTGGTCAGTTCCAATGCCGCGATCATCCCCGTCTGCCGGAACTCTCCTTCCATTGAATCAAACTGTTTTCCGTATTCTTTTAATGCCGCGATTTTGGGTTTCAGTGATTCCAAAAAATTGTTTTCTGTCAACAGCTTCAAGGTTTCATTGGCCACAGCACAGGCCAGGGGATTCGCCGAGTAGCTATGGCTGTGAATAAATAATTTCCGGGTTTCGCCGTAAAAGGCTGAATAGATTTCATCGGTGGTCAATGTGGCAGATAAAGGAAGATAACCGGAAGTAATACCCTTCGATAGACACAAAAATGTCGGCCGCAGATCGTGCGCCCCGCACACAAACATTGAACCGGTGCGCCCGAACGCCACCGCGATTTCATCAAAAATCATATGTATTGCCAGCGATTCACAGGCCGTTTGAAGTTTTTTCAAATAAACCGGCGGATACATCATCATCCCCGCCGCTCCCTGGACCAGAGGTTCCACAATCACCCCAGCGATCGTATCGGAGTTTTCACTCAATGCTTTTTCCATAGGTTCAAAGCATTCGGCGTTACAGCTTTCGCGTTGTAATCCATAGGGACAGCGAAAACAGTCCGGTCCCTCCACCGGCAAATGACTGGCAAGAACCTTTTCGAACTTGTTCCTGAAAATTTCCAAACCACATACAGAAAGCGCTCCCAATGTTTCGCCATGATATCCTCCCTTGAGATAGGCAAACTGCTCTTTTTGGGTTTTCCCTTTCTCCTGCCAGTACTGCAGGCTCATTTTCAGAGCCACTTCCACCGCTGTGGAACCATTGTCGGAAAAAAAAACTTTCTCGAGTTCCGGGGGTGATAAGGCCACCAGTGAATCGGCCAGATCAATAGCTGGCTGATGCGTGATGCCGGCAAACATCACATGCGCCATTTTTTCCAACTGCCGGGTTAGCGCTTCATTGAGCCTGGGATGATTATGACCGAAAAGGTTTACCCACCATGAAGCGATCACATCCATATAACGGTTCCCTTGCCGGTCATAAAGATAAATGCCTTCCGCCCTCTCAACCAGTATTGGGGGAGTTGTTTCGAAATCCTTGTGCTGGGTGCAAGGGTGCCAGACACGATGAAAGTCGCGGACGAGTTCTAAATCGGATTTATTTTCAGTAATCATGAAAAACCCAAATCACAAATTGTATCGAGAGGGGGAGAACTCAGGAGTCTCATCATCCAGAGTATCCCTGATTATCCCAGACATATAGTCCGCCTGGTTCGGGGTCAGCAAAATCCCGTTACGGAAATGACCGGAAGAGTAAAACAGGTTGTCATACCGCCCGCTTTTTCCCATGATCGGCATAAGGTCCTCAGCGGCAGGACGCAAGCCCGTCCACGATTCAATCAAGGGAGCTGTTTTAAGACTGGGAAGAATTTCAGCGGCATTGGCAATCAGCCGGTCGATCACCTCATTTTCTATAGACGGGTCAAAGCCTCGGTCTTCCATGGTTGATCCAATCACAAAACCATTCCCTTCCCTCCAGGGTGCAATATATGTCATCTTTCCATGCAGGGTATAGTTCATAAATTGATCATCCAATTGCACTCGGCACATTTGCCCTTTGATTGGTTTCAGGGGTATCGAAACCTCTAACACGCGGGCCAACTGCGAGGACCAACTCCCCGAAGCCAGAACAAACTGCTCCCCGTAAATGTGTCCCGAATCCGTAACAGCCGATGCAATGGCCGAGCCCTTGCGGGTAAAACCGGAAACATTTGCTTCCAAAACACGAATCCCCAGGTTTTTAGAGGCCTGCATGAGCGCATCGTGCATTTGCCGGTTATTGACCTGTCCCTCCCCAACCCACATCACCTCGCCACAGTCCTTCGAAAGATACGGCGCTTTCTGCCGAACCTTTTCAATACTCCATATTTCATGCGGGATATCTTCACTGGCAAAAAACACCTTTCGCTCTTCCCAGGTTTCCTGATAACTGGAAGAAGGCATCAAGGAACCCTCAAACGAAAAATGGACGGAAACTTCACTGACGGAGACCAGTTCCTTGAGAAATTCGGGAAACTTATCCAGCGACTCCCGGCAAAACTTAAAAAACCGGTCGGCCCTGTCGCATTCGCAAAAAGGCGCCAGCATACCCGCCGCGGCACGGGACGCCTGAAGTGAGTTGACAGGGTCGCCCAGAACCGCGATCTTCAGCTGGGGCGCATCCTGTTTAAGACGAAAGGCAATGCTATGGCCAATAACCCCCGAGCCAATGACCACAATATCAAAATTACTGTTATCCATAAAACCGTAGGCAGTCCTTTCAACCCCGACCCAGAATAAAATCAATGCCTGACTTATAGATTAAGGGAATCTCTATTTATTCGGTAATCTTCTCTAAGGCCACTCGGCGTGGGGCCAATCAGCAATCACTTTTGCTGGTTGGCAAAGAGTTATCTCGATCCAAAAGCCCTTGCTATCAGCCTCCCCTGCTAAGGGGCTCATGGCCAAAAGCAATTTCCAGAAATACCCTTAAGCCTCTTGCCACATCAAACCCAATTATGATATTTTAGAAAGCAAATTGGCAAATTAAAAAGTTTTTTTAATCCAAACCTAACAGGTTATTTCCTTAAAATCATTATGAACGAAAAAACGGAAACAAGCTCGGATGATGTCGAAACCCAGGAAAGCATCGGGCAACGCGTTGATCCCATTCTCGAGCACCTTGATGTAGGAGACGCAGAAGTCGACAAGGCACTCATTCGCAAAAAATTCATAGATATCTGGCAATATGAACAGGGTGACAAACTGAATGATGAAGAACAGTACCTGACCCTCGTTGCGGTATTCATATACAATGCCCATAATGTGCTGGATGAAGCCAATGTAAGAATCGATAAAGCACGGTCAATGATCATCGCGGCACTCGCCGCATGGAAAAAAACGGAACGTGACAAGATGATTGAGAAAGAAAAAGCATCCGAAAATCCGTTTAAGGCATTTATCGAAAACCATCAGCCTCAAGTTGATGAGACCCATACCTGGAGATATTTTCTTCTGGAACATAAAAAAGTCGATGACAAAAACTGGGTCTATAAAATGAAAAAATGCTGGTTCGCCCAGTTTTTTATTCGCTTCGGTAGAACCGACTATATTGGGACCGCTTGCGGTTTTGACAAAATCCCATGGGAGGCCCGTAAGGATTATGTCGATTTGAAATTGAGCAACCTGTTCGCGCAGTTGGGCGCTGTTTGCCAGTTCGACTACAAACCGGCAAAAGACAAATAGCCAGCGTGATACCCCATTCGGGGCATGAAATTTAATGAAGAAGATATAACTCGCTGGACCCGACTGGCAATAGCTTTATTTTGCAAGCGAACATTTACTCGGCTCAACAAGCCATTGCTAGTTCCCCGTGGGAGTGGCCCAATCAAAAATCTCGCCTACTACATCAGTGGTCATGGCTACGGGCATTACGCCCGATCCATACCCGTTCTGCAACAACTCGCTGCCGGTTTCAACGTACATATAAAATCGGACGTCCCAAAATCTTTGTTCACACAATATCTCGATGCCAACTATTGGCTCCAACCTGTGGATACGGGATGCAAGCATACCAACAACTCATTGGCAGTTGACCCCGAAGCAACATTCAAAAGTTTCGAAACTTTTCAAAACAGTTCGATGATAGAAGCAGAAAAAACCTGGCTGCGGGAAAACCAGATAGCTCTGGTTTTATCAGATGTTGCCAGCATGCCTGTCAAAGCCGCACACGACATCGGCGTTCCATCGGTCCTGATAGGAAACTTTACCTGGCATAATATTTA
>CATMOP010000156.1 GCA_950072225.1 uncultured Nitrospina sp. | reverse complement strand
CAAAGCGACGCTCAAGATCTTTATGGGATCAATGATTGAATTGCCTAAGGAGAAACCAATGACCGTAGATCGCTATACAAAAGTAATAATGACTGTCTTTAGCCTAGCCGTATTACTGAACGGGTTAAACCCATGGATTAATCCTTCTCAAGCTGTGGCAATAGAAAACACCGCAACGAATGGAACGAAAAATATAAATAATTGCTCCTCTCAAGACAGAAAAAATTCCATTAAAACGCTGGAAGGGGTGAACAACCTGGAAAGATTGCTGGGCTATGTCGAATCTTCGGTCAATGACATTCAACTGACCGTCAAGGGAATCGACAGAAAAGTGAGCGAATATCTTTCGCGTAATGCAACAAAAAGGGAGTAACACCAAACCAACCCATGAAAGGGAATGATGGAAGACCTTGCATTTTTCACACTGGTCGCTTCGATGATTGCCAATTTTATTGTGTTAGGAATTTCTCTAAACCGGCCAAATTCCTTTTTTCCAGTCAGTCTTTCTGCCATTTCGATTTCTCTGCAAGGATACGCATTGCGGTTGATCGCCATCAATTCAATCAAATGAGGAATTGGGCTCCCTGCGTCCAAAAATGACGGATTCGATGAGTGAAATATAGCTTAAGTCGTATTCAATTCACAATTCTTAACTTTTAATTGGGGAGTATTAAAAATTGACAGAATTAACCATAACAGCAAAGGAAGTATTGCAGGAATTAATTGATAACTTCAATAAATCAATTGAAGAAGCCGAAGTTCACAGAAAATTTGCATCAGCAAAAAATGAGAATTACAAAATAGAATATGCCGAGGGGGAAAAGCATGCTTATGAGGATGCCGCGAAACAATTAACAAAAGCCTTGGATAAGGTTTAAGATCCTTCACCCCTCCCGATTGATGCCAGAGTAATGGTAAAACCCAGAGTCCGCGATGCCAAAACTATCGCAAAAGGAATTTAATGCAAATTCAACCAGGAACAAAGAAACTAATCATAAATCAAGAACGGATTGCCAGACAGGAGTTTAAGTCAGAAATAAAATGCAATACTGATCAGAAAAAATCAGCCTTAATTTATTGCGAAAATCAATTTGGACTGGTGGACGGAAAAACCGCAGCAGCGTTAGTCCGCCACTCTGAAATCTATACCATTGTTGGGGTTATTGATAGCTCATTAACGGGAAAGGATGCAGGGGAAGAACTTGGAGAGGAAAAGAGTGGGATTCCAATTTTTGCTAATTTAGATGATGCCTTGGGGAAACTTTCCAACATTCCTTATTTCTATATTTACGGAAAAGCTCCCTTAGAGACATATATCGCTAATAATGAAAGACTCCTGATCTTGGAAGCCATGGAAAAAGGAATGGACATCATTAGCGGTCTACACCAGTTTTTCTCAGAAGACCCAGAGTTTGCTCAAGTAGCTGCCCAGAACGGCATCCAAATTAAGGACATTAGAAAACCCCCTCTTTTAAAAGATTTGCACCTTTTTACAGGTCAAATATCTGAAGTAAATGTTCCCGTAATAGCTGTATTGGGGACCGATTGTGCTTGCGGAAAAATGACCACCGCAGTGGAACTCAATAAAACGCTAAATAATCTCGGAATAAAATCAGTACTCGTCGCTACAGGACAAACCAGCTTGATGCAAGGAGCAAGATATGGAGTATCGACAGATGCCCTGATTTCCCAGTTCGTGGTGGGTGAAGTAGAAAACTCTGTTGTTCAGGCATTTAAAAACGAAAGTCCCGACATCATTTTAGTGGAGGGACAAAGTGCCATCAGTCATCCCGCTTTCATGAGTTCTCTCGGTATCTTGAAAGGAAGCATGCCGGATGGAATTATCCTTCAACACCCTCCCGCTAGAAAGTTCCGGTGCGATTTTCCTCGACTAGCAATGCCTTCTGCTGAAAGCGAAATCAAACTGATCGAAACGATCGCAAAAACCAAGGTGGTGGCGATAACTTTAAGCCATGAAGATATGGATGACCATGGGGTTCTGAAGGTAATAGAAGATTATGAAAAGAGGCTTCAATTGCCGACAACAGATGTTTTGAACTATGGGTGCCAAAAACTTGTTCAAGCGTTAAGCAAAAATTTCCCAAAGCTGGAACATAAAATCACGCGAGAAAACTATAAAATCCTCCTAAATGGAAAAGTACAAGCGGACAGGCATCTGAAAGATAAAAATGAAATCGTCCATGCCTAGAATCGAAATTTCCCTATCCCAAATACGAGAAAACACAAAAAAACTATCTGAGTTATACATGCAAAAGGGCATTTCCTTAATGGGAGTGACTAAAGCGGTACTTGGAGAGCCCTCCATAGCCAAAGCAATGATTCAGGGTGGAGTCAAATTTATTGCGGACTCGCGTATTGAAAATATTCAAAAAATGAAAAGTGCAGGAATATCAACTCAATTTGTTCTTTTGCGCACACCCTTAAGCCAAGCTGAATCTATCGTCAAAAATGCAGACATTAGTTTAAATACTGAGATCGAGACTCTTAAAAAACTTTCCTATCATGCGAAAGGGCAGAATAAAATTCATCAGGTAATTATTATGGTTGAGTTAGGCGATTTACGTGAAGGGATACTACCTTGTGATCTACCTCAATTAGTCAGGAAAACCCTTTCTCTGCCCCATATAAAAATAATTGGCATTGGCTGTAATTTGGCCTGCTACGGTGGAATTAAACCTGATGATAAAAACATGCGAGAACTCTCCGAATTGGTTGATTTAATAGAAAAAGAGTTCCAAATTGATCTGGAAATTATTTCAGGGGGAAATTCAGCAAATTTTGAGTGGTTTAAATCTTCTCAGGACGTTGGTAGGGTTAATAATCTCCGTTTGGGTGAATCTATTCTTTTAGGTTGCGAAACTGTAGGTCGAAAAGTAATTCCGGGTTTGCATACGGGCGCATTTCAACTTATTGCTGAAGTTATCGAGTCGAAGAGAAAGGCATCTGTTCCACTTGGAGAAATTTGTCAAGATGCTTTTGGCAATGTTCCTGGCTTTCTGGATCGAGGTGATCATCAAAGAGTGATAATTGCTTTAGGCAGGCAGGACGTTCAAGTATCCAATTTGAAATCTAATAACAAGCTAAAAATGATAGGTTCTAGCAGTGATCATATAATTCTCGATGGAGAGAATCACAATTTGGAGGTCGGAGATGAGATAAGGTTTAGTTTGGATTATAGTGGTCTTCTCGCAACAATGACTTCTCCTTTTGTCATTAAGCAGTTCACAGATAGCAATGCCCACGTGGCGGCTTAACAATAAGGTGGGGAATCAAACCCTTTATCCGGTCCGAGAGGCCACAATCGATCTTAAACGACCAGATTGAGATTTCCACAAGCTATCTACTAAAAAGCACTTACGGGATTCTCCCCCCTCTCCTAGGAGAAACCTCTTCTCGGGTGTCCTCAAATTGCTCACAAAATTCAAGGAAAGTTTAACAGTTGGCGAGAAACAGTGGAAGTGGCAACAGATTTACGAAGGCGGTATTAACGTCGGTTCTTAGCTATCTCCAGCCTTGTGACACTCTCTTTGTGAATGTCCGCTTTGGGTCGGAAACGGACCTTTTCGGTACCTAGCTTATGCATTCTTCTGGTTTGCATCTTTTAAGGAAATATATCACAAGAAGGAATAATTTAGGGAAGTTGGTTTGGCGGAAGATTCAGGAAAATAACACTGCCCCTCAGGCGAGCAAAGAGTTATGGTTGCTCAACGGGCCATTGCTATTTGCCCGCCCCCGCATGGGGGCTATTCGTCGAGCCAAAGGGTGAACCAACTGGAGATGGATTTTTTATTGCCGGTCTCACCATGGTATCCGTCCCAAACATTGAAGGCGATGGGGATGGGCCTGCCGGTTTGAAACTGGATATCGTTGTCTCCCCCTTTAAATGCGCGTCTTAAAATCAGGGAGTACCTTCCAAACCTGAAATGGCTTTTGACGCTAACGGTGGATCCTTCCTGCGCGGTCCATCCTTCTAATCCATAGGCGTTAATCTCTATAGCTTTATTGGTGGCGGTTGTCCATTTCCATAGGTTAACGGGATGATCGGCATCGCCATTGAGGAAATAGGGTTTATGCGTATCCAGGCTAACGGGAAATTGTACTGCGATGGCATCCGGGTATTCGGGGATGACGGGTTCCAGAGGTTCATCCGCTTCTTTTCCCTGTAGGTGTTCTGGCAGAGGTGGGGAAGGGGA
This sequence comes from uncultured Nitrospina sp., assembly GCA_950072225.1. Lineage (GTDB taxonomy): Bacteria > Nitrospinota > Nitrospinia > Nitrospinales > VA-1 > LS-NOB. Next base: position 1,352 of record CATMOP010000156.1, on the reverse strand, counting down.
TTCTTCAACCGCTGTAAACTTTTTTAATTTCGGATCGAGGGATGGGTCGTCCCAATGGATATAAAGGGCAATTTCTTTGCTGTTATGTGCCGCTCGTACGGTCAGGTTCCGAACCGTTGGGAAGTAGGATTTGGGTTTTGCCTCAAGCTGGCATCCTAAGGAGATATAGCTGGCCTGGGCGTCTTTCCAGACCGGCGCGTTAGGGTCGTCCGAAATTTCTCCCGCCACTTTTTTAGCGTGAATGGGGTTTTGCGATTTGGGCTGGGCAGAGGGGATCAGGGTACTGCTGACGAAGTTGACGATATCCCAAATTTGTTCATCGCTGAAGACTCTTGGTGAAAACTTGGGCATGGCGGTTGTGGAAAAGCCGGTGCGCAGAGTTTTAAAGATATCATTTCGGGAACTGCCTCTGCGAAAGGTCCAGGGTTTGCTCAGGTTTCTGGGCCAGATGGCATTGGATGAATAATCTACAATGCGTTGGGTGGTCTCCCCATCTCCTCGCCCTTCAACGCCATGGCACCCGGAGCAATGGGCCATGAATAGTTTTTTGCCTCGCTCCACACTTTCCCGGGACAATGCTGGGGTCTTACCTATTTTTACTACCTTATGGGTTTTGCCTTTTTTTCTGAATTTCTCAAATTTTCGCGATAGGGACTTAATATATATCACCAGGCTCTTACGGTCATTTTTGGGGAGATGCTTCCAGCCAGGCATGGTGGTTCCCCGCATTCCGTTGGTAATGGCATTGAACAAGTCCTCATCGGTTGGAATTTTCCCAAAGGAAGTGGAGCGAATTTTGATATGACCTTTTGTCAGGTTTCTTGGTTGCGGCATCGAATAATCGGCCGATGGGCCATCCCCTTTTCCTCCTTCGCCATGACAATAGACACATTTTTGCAGATAGACCTGCTTTCCTTTTTCCACTTCACCTAGCATGAAACCTGTTGCTATTGGAACATTAACTCTATTAGTAACTTCAGTATGACCACCTACCAAAGTTACCTTGATTGCCTCGCATGCAGATACTAACTGGGTAAATATCTCTTTAATTTCAGGTTCGCTAATTGTTTCTGGTAACAACAATGTACAGAGGAACCATTTGGGCGTACCTCCCATAGCAGCTATGTCATTAGCATTAATCTGCACAACATACCAACCGATAAGATCTGAAGCAAAAGTAATTGGGTCACTTTTCGCAATAAGAATATGATCCCCGTAATCAATGAGGGCCGCGTCTTCACCTACATCAGGACGAATCAACACCCGTTTATCTTTTATCGGGATCCCTTGTAGTAAACTTCGCAATATATCTGGGGGTAATTTTCCCGTTTCCATACACTAACCATAATACA
>CATMOP010000155.1 GCA_950072225.1 uncultured Nitrospina sp. | reverse complement strand
AACTGCACCAACAAGTATTCTTCCCCAAAAGACCACCTTAAATCCTCACACCATCTATGAGTTTTCTTCCCGCCATCATACTCCACAGCCATCACCTTGCTTTGTAGGTGAGATGTGCCTGTGGATCGAGATCAACCAAGAGAACCCGCTTCTTTAACTTGGCAAGACCAGCACCAATGTTTACGGCAGAGGTTGTTTCCCCTACCCCGCCCTTCTGGTTAATGAAGGCTATTATTCCCATTGGAATCCGATTCATCATTTTTATCCTTAAAAAATCCGGCTAATATCCAATAATCAATCCAAATAACGACTCCCCCACTTAAACCAATCCAGAGTTCTTCTTCATTCGGGCTTTTGTCAGTAAAATAATGAATAAGAAAGCCCCCTGTCCATGCCGTACTCGAAACAATCGCTAATCGCCATAGCCCACGTTTAATATTCATAACAGGGTCTCCTGATAGTTCCTGCCCAAAAGGATTTGGTATATCTCTTCTGTGTCTTTACTCATACTTTGTGTTCCCAGTAATATTCTGTGTACTGTGTGTACTACTTTTTTATTTTTATACTCCTCCTCCGGTTATGGAAGGAAACTGCCAACGGCTTCTACTGCTTCCTTATCTATCTCGTAGAGTTTTCTTAACACTTCACACTTTGAATGGTCATTTGGGTTTGCTATAAGACAGTCCTTGTATTTCGTTTTTGAACTTAGCACATCCATCTGTGCTGACATACGGGTAGCGGGAGTACAACCTCCTAAAACCAAACAAACCAGAATAACAAAGCCAACCATAGGTAATTGTTTATCCATAGTGTTCTCAGTGTCCTCCATATTATTTTGTGTACATTGTGTGCTGGATACTATTTAAACAGTCCTGACTTGGGGCAAAATATGCCCCCTGTAAATTGACAATGCATAATGCTTTCCCACATTTGCAATGAAGAATGTCTACCTCCGTTTCTAAGTAACCCCCTATTTCACCGATTGCCGTATCAGAACAAACGCATCTTTCAGGAGCTTTTTCTTTAATTTCTTTTAATATCTCTTTGTGCCTTTTGGCTCCCAGTTTGACTGCTTCTTGCTGTTTCCGTGCTTGTCGCTTCAACCGCTCATATTTTTCCTGTTTCGTTTCAGGAATAAGTCCAAACTCTTTTTTAAAATCTTGCTCAGATTCATAATCCGACCACCCATTCGTAGAGCAAAGCAGGGCAATCACCCCTATAAGCACCATTTCAATTATCAGTACTCGTAATTTTATTTTGTGTGCCGATCCCATTTTTCCTCCTATTCCCTCCCACGCTCCTCCATCCACTCCCTTGCCAGTTTCTGCGCTTCTGCGATTTGGGCGGGGGTCATTTTCTTTTCAATAGCATCCCGGTTCATACTTCCCCTATTTTCTCCGCCGACTTCTGCAATCCTATACCACATATAGGCTTTTATGAATTCCAAGTCAGTTCCCCTGCCTTCTTCATACATCAAGCCAAGTTTATATCCTGCCTTGGCATGGCCCTGTTCGGCAGATAGACTGAACCACTTAAACGCTTGCTTATAATCTTGTTTTATCCACAGACCATAATCATACATCGCTCCAATATTGTATTCGGCCTTGGAATTTCCATGCTCTGCTAATGGCCTCCACTTCTCAAATGCTGTTTTGTAGTCTTCTCTTTTAAAAGCCTTCACTCCATCCTGAAAATCATCCGCATAAACGGATACAGACATAAAGATCAGCATCAGGAATACAGGAATCAATCGATTCATTTCTTTCATCCTCCACACCATTTATGGGTTTTCTTCCCGCCATCATACCGTACAGCCATACCTGCCTCAACCAGCACATCAGCAAGATTTTCTCCATCGACAATCACATCAGCCGCTATCCTGAAATACTTGCCCCGCTCCATGTTCTTTAGGGTTATCTGCTCTGCATCTTTGAGAATATCTGCAACCATTTCCTTGGCTTGTTGAGCGTCATACTTTTCCTTCTCGCACTTTCCCTTTATCTCGGGCGTATCAATGCCATTAACTCGAATAGATATTTTCTCGCCACTTATTGGATGAAGGCCAGGAAGATTGAAGGTGATGGTGTCGCCGTCATAGTTTCTGAAGTAAACGGCTCCCTGATAATCGCCGTAGGATTCGGCAAGGGAGTCGGAGGGTAGCAATAGAAAAGGCAGAATTAGAAAGGCGAGTTTCTTCACTGACCAACTCCTTGAGTTTGGATTGCCTAATACTTGTTCATTTATATATGTCCCATGACTCTAGTTTCTCAAAGCCCATTTTTCTCAAAAGCTCATCTAACTTTCCTTCTAAGTGATTCTGGGAAAATTTTAACTTTTCAATTTCTCCTAGCATTGACTGCCGAGTTTTATTGTTCTCATTGCGAAGGGCCGGGATTAAATCGGTGGTAAGAACTGCTTTAATGCTTCCAATATTCTGCTCAAATTTTTCCATATCCTGTGCCAGTCCCTCTTTCAGGTTTGCCTGCTCCTGGCGGAATAGTTGGAGAATCTTGTTTTGCTGGTGAATCTCATCCAAAACCTGGTTTTTAACTTCCGCTTCCAAATCGGCCAATTTGGAATTGGTTCTGCCAATACTAATTAGTATTTCCTGCTTATTCTGATCAATGGTTCCCAGTAACTGTGGAAGAATTTGTTTAATCTCTTCTATCTGGCGCAACAGGTCCTCCTGTTGTCCTTGCAGACTCTTAATCTGAGTATTTTTTAAATTCTCCAGATGAGTGTTGAACTTTTTTAGTTCAAAGGCGACTCTTTTTAAATCATCATCTGAGATATCCCAAACCACAGCAAACGCATGGATAGGGAAAAGGAAAATCAAGAATACTAAAAAAGAAAGGGTACAAGTGGATTTCACCTTCATGGATTCCGCTCTTTCGTTAAAAATTTAGCTACCAAAGTTAATGGTTTCCATTATTGCATGGTCGCAAAAAAACAAACCGCGCTGGGGATTTGTCCCCAGCGCGGCTTTATTATATACGATTCCATCCGGAATCGTTAAAAACGAGGAAAAGGTTATTTTGAAACCATGAAATGCGCTCGCCGGTTTTCATACCAGCAGGTTTCGTTGCTGTCAAAACAGAAAGGTTTTTCTTCGCCCAAACTAATGACATGAACCCTTCTGGAATCCACCCCTTGAGACACCAAGTATTTCTTGGTGGAATAGGCGCGGCGCTCACCCAGAGCAATGTTGTAATTGTTGGTGCCTCTCTCATCACAATGGCCCTGCACCTCTATTTGCAGGCTGAGATTGTGTTTGAGATAATCAGCATTCCTCTCAAGGATCGCCCTAGAATTATTGTCCAGATCATACTGATCAAATTTAAAATGAATGTCCTTCAAGTCAGACGATGATTGGAAAGACTGCAATCGAGACTCTTGAATTCCCATGTCCATGGATCCTGAGGAATCGGGATTCAACGGGCCCTGTCCGCTAGAATCAAACGGGTTAGCATCAAAAGAACCGGTTGAACCATTACCGATATTCGCTTGACTATCAGTAGAAAAACCACCCGAAGAGAACCCCTGTTCTAGAATAGGTTCTTCACTGAAGAAACCGGAATCTCCAGATCCACCTGAACCGGCAAAGTCATTCTCTGACGATCCAGAAGAGGCTGTAAGCTCCGTCCCCTCAATGACTCCTGCTGAAGTTTCGATCTCAGGTGGCATAAGCTTTTTCGAGCAAGCCGTTGTTAAAAATACACAAAATGTTGCGGTGATGATCACCTTCCAATTTATAGTTTTCATAATAAATCCTCGTCTCATAATTTTTCCCGATGTTTATTAAACAAAATAGCACCTTCTGCAAACCAAGTTGAACTAAGTTTCAGAATCTATTGCTCTTAAAGTTATATCCTTTAAAAACATCATCCTATAATTATATGAAAATTACAACAAAAATAGTGAAATTTTTATAATTTACTTGTACCTACCGATATTCCAAAAGTTTTGTTTTTAAAGACAAAACCAATAAAAAGGGGGTGTATAAATATGCTAAAGGAAATGGGATTCGACCACAACCCCTAATTCACTTTTTTTTGTCTGGGGATTGAGCTTAGTGCTTGAAATAAGGGGACCATGCGGGGCTATGCCCCCTGCCGGAGAAAGTCAACTGCCGTGTCTCCTCACTCCCCACTCTCTGGATGAAAATATTGAATCGATTATTTTCCCTCTTTCGAAAAATGATGAATCGGCCATCGGGAGACCAACTGGGTTGTTCACAACTTCCAGAGCCCGTGGTTATCACTTGGCTTTTATGTGTGTTTAGATCGTATATTCTGATTTGAAACCTTTTCCCCACTCTCGATGTGTAGGCAATTTGGTCTCCATTAGGGGACCAGGCCGGGTTATCGTTATAAGAAGAACCGAAAGAGATACGACTTACCTTGGACTGGTCGCCTTTAGAGGAGTCCATGATATAAATTTGAGGGGCTCCGGTTCCTGAGCGGTCGGAAGTGAAGGCTATTTTTTTTCCATCCGGAGACCATGTGGGGGACGTATCGATATTGAAATGGCGGGTTAAGCGTTCCAGTTTGCGGTCTTTATTCAAAATATAAACCTCGGAATTTTGATCCCTGCTTAACACCAGTGCAATCTTCTGCATGTCTGGAGACCAGGCTGGCGCAGCGTTCAAGCCAGGAAGACGGTGTAGGGTCTGCCGCTTTGCCCCAGTGGTATTAATCATGATCAAATCTGGATTACGCGCCGCGTACGAGGTATAAATAATCCAGTTTCCATCTGGAGACCAAGCCGGGCTGAGGTTGACCGAATGATCATTCGTCAACCGCCTCAGATTGTATCCGTCAAAATCAATGAGATAAATCTCCTTGCTACCATTTTCCTGATTTAAGAAAGCTATCTGAGTTTCTGCGATGCCGAGTTTTCCCGTCAACTGCATCACCACTTCATCGGCAAATCGGTGAACGACTTTTCGAAGCAGGTCACGCGAAGCTCTATAACGTTTGCCGAGCAGGAACCGTTTATTCACTGCATCATAGAGTCGAAAAGTAAAAACCTGACCGTTCCCATTTTTCAACATGCCGTATTCGGTTTTAATGAGCCACTGGGCTCCTACCTGGCGCCAGCTTCTGTAGTCCACCTTAGTGGTTGAGGGTTCCATTTTTTCCAGTTCCTCAAACACCGGCTTTTGAAGGAATGAAAACCATTCGGAAAGGATCAAGTCCTTTTCCAGAATTTTTTTGGCTTCTTTTCCAATTCCCATAAAATCCGCTATAGAATCTTTCAAAACAAAATCTGTAACCGCTATGGTAACTTTTTTCTGCGTCTGGCGTTCCAGATCAATGCGGATTCGAGGCTCCGCAAAACCGGTCTGGGCCTGCAACAACACCAGAACCGTTAAAGCCAGGAGGATATAAAAACCGGATTTATTCGTCTTTAGGAACATATTTGAAATATATATTTACATGAAGGTTAGAAATCTTTAATTTCTTGGGAAATTCAGGGAAAGGCACCGAATCCAGAACCGCCCGTACAGCCAGAGTATCCAAGGCATCCATTCCTGAGCTTTTTTTGATAAAAGGCTTGTCGATATTTCCACGGGGAAAAACGTAAAAGGAGACAACAGTTTCCTGAT
>CATMOP010000154.1 GCA_950072225.1 uncultured Nitrospina sp. | reverse complement strand
ACAGAAAGACGGCTACCGGTTCAAGTTTCAGGGTGATGGCCGAACTTTTTTTAATGTTATTTTTCTCAATCTGATCAAGACGGTATTCACTCTGGGTATTTACCGGTTTTGGGCCAAAACCAATATCCGCCGATATATCTGGTCGCAAACCTTGTTCGCGGGAGACCGCTTTTCCTATCATGGTACCGGCAAAGAGCTAATGCGTGGGGCGATGCGACTCGGGGCTGTTTTAATTCTACTAGTTTCAGTAGATGCCTATATTGTGTTCAATGTCGGGCCTGAAGAAGGCGGGCAGTTTTTAGATTTAATCTCCCTGATTATTGTTGTCATGATTCCGGCGCTCCTGGTAGGTGCCTGGAAATACCGCCTTTCCCGAACCGCTTGGCGCAATATCCGTTTTTCCTTCCGGGGGAAAAGGATAGATGCGGTTCTACTATATGTTATGGGGGGGGTACTTTCAGTATTGACTTTAGGTCTTTACTGGCCTTATTTCAAAATGAAAAGCGAAAGGTTCTGGCGTGAGAACTCCTGGTTCGGGGATGTGCAATTCCGCTTCTCTGGTGCGGGAAAAGATTTTTTAAAAAAATTTATTCTTGCCGTGATTCTTACTCCGCTTACACTGGGATTTTATTTGTTCTGGTTTACCGCCAATTTAAAAAATTATTTATGGTCCCATACCCATGTTGGCGGGGCGACCTTTCATTTTCCGATTACGGGAAAAGATTATATGAATTTAAAGGTGACCAATTTTTTCATTCTCTTGATTACTCTTGGAGTGGGCTACCCTTGGGTGGTGGTTCGTAACCAGAAATTTGTTACAGAAAACCTGACTTTGGCAGGGAATATTGAATTGCACCGAATTGTCCAGGAAATGAAAGACAGTGGAGCATTTGGAGAAGAGGCACTGGATGCCATAGATGTTCCCATTGAAATCGGTTAAGAACACCTCTAAAAATCTCGAGTTATACAGAACTCTCGGTGAGAATAGGACAGTGGTCTCTCAAGCCGAGACAGCTTTTTGCTCCACCCCTAGCGAGGGAGGCTGATAGTAAGGGCTCGTTGTGCCGAGACAATTGTTTTGCTCGCCAGAGAAGGTTAAAGCCAGTTGCCAGCCCTGCTAAGGGCGGCTAGGAGGTGGGTATGACTGTCCGAAAACTGCAATTTGCAGGTGCTTTTTTTGATGGTAGAAGTGCCGAAAAATATCTTGTCGATGTTGAACTCACTCCCCAAGAAATAATTCTCCAACGGACCGGTCATGAACCGGTCCGTTGGGCCTACTCCCACCTTCGTTGGGCCCCAGAAACCAGTCCTTTCCATATTGAACATCGTGTCGATGATAAAAACGGCGAACGCCTGGAAACCCTCGTGGTGGAGGACCTCGATTTTTATGAAAGTGTTTTAAAGATTGCGCCGACACGTTTTTCTGCTACCGGAAAGGGACCCAATTTTAATTGGAAACTTTATTCTGCGGGGATACTCGTTTTAATTTTTTCCGCTTATGTATTTATTAAAACCGTTCCTTCGTTTCTAGCTGACCAGATGGTCGAAAAAATTCCCATTGAATGGGAAGTGACGGTGGGCCAGACCATATTAAAAATGTTTCCGGTGGTGCAGAAACCTGATCAGGAAGTAATTAAGGTTTTGCAGGATACGGTCGATATCCTGAAACAGTCTTTGCAGGGCACCCCGCCGCCTTATGACCTGAAGGTCTATATATTACCCGTAAAACAGGTCAACGCGCTGGCTTTGCCAGGGGGACCCATCGTGATCTTTGAAGGCCTGCTATATAAGGCAGAGTCTCCGGAGGAATTGGCTGGTGTGCTCGCCCATGAAATCCAGCATATACTGCTGAGGCATTCCACCCGAGGGATTCTCCGGAACATGGCGGAAAGTATGTTGGTGACTATTTTCTTGGGGGATATGAATTCCGTCATGGAAGGGATTGTCCAACTCGCGGGACAACTTGAAACACTGGGATTGAGCCGTGAAATGGAAGCGGAAGCCGATCAAAAGGGAATGGAATTGATCCTTGCCGCCAATATCGACCCGCATGGAATGATTCGAATTTTTAAAAAGCTCATGCAAGAGGATTTTTCGCAGAAGAAACTTCCAAAAGGAAAACCTGTTTCTGAAGAAAATGACCTTTCTTCCTATTTTTCTACCCATCCATCTGGCCAAAACCGGCTGGCCCGGCTTGAGAAACAAATGAACTCTCATGCAAACAAAACTTGGACGCCTCTTTTTCCAAACCTGGACTGGAACGAAATTAAGCCAGGGAATTGATGCTTACCTTGAATTTCCCCACAACTCATCATTCTAATAGCCAGCGTATTTATTGGCCCTGGGCTCTCGCTGTTCTTTGTATTTTTGCATTGTAGATTGCCCGGATTGGGAGTGCCGCTGGCTTCAGATGAATTGGCCATGGTTTCGCTTTGGGCACAAATGCCCACCCTGAAAATTTTTTCCAATTATCAATACCCCAATAACCATATTTTTCTGACCTTCGTTCTCAGTTTTCTGCTCAAAACATTCGGGCTGAAAGAATGGCTGTTAAGGATGCCTTTATTGGCCTGCGGGATAGTCAGTATTTTTCTGGGCTACAAGTTGGGCAGGATGATTTCCGGAAACATTGCCTGGGATTCTCCACGGCATTTTTGATGGCCGTCAGTGAAAATCATATTTTCTTCTCCACGAACGCACGGGGATACCTCGTGATCATGATGTTGGCTCTAATGGCAGTGACTTGTGTGCTGGATCGACTTGAAGGGCGCCCATTAAAATTCCAAAAGCTCTCGAAAGGGTTTAGCGGAGTGCTGGCTTTTTTCGGCTGGGCGGGTATCTGGATTTTGGGAACCTGGACGATTCCTACCTTTTTATTCTTTGAGGTTTCGATCGCGATATTTTTGGCGGGAATTTTGATGGTAGGAAACCACCTGCTGCCATTTAAAAATGCGTCTCTGGTTACACCTTTGCTTTCGACCGTGGTGGGAGGGCTCGTGTTTTATTTGCAATACTACGTGTTGATCAGTCCAGCAATGCTGGCTGAGGCCACTTCAAACGCGGCAAAGACATCCTTGCCGTTGTTTTTTTCTGAAATTCTAGTTGAATGGATAAGCCCCTTTGAATCGGCGGGTATTCTGTTTTTCCTGTTTGCCTTGATGGGACTGGGCCGGTTGTTCCGGCAAAACCGGATTACGGGTTTTCTGATGGCCTGTGTTTGGTTGGGCCCCATCTTTATTGGAATCGGAGGTTTTTTGCTGGAAATGCTTCCAGGTGTTCCGCACTCCCGAACATTTTTTTATCTGCAACCTTTTTTTCTTCTGCTGAGTGTGATGGGTATCCGGGAAACCGGAGCTTTGTTTTTAACATTGATGAAGCGAAATTCAGGCTTTCATGAAAAGGATCTACTGGTCATGACAGGAGTTTTGGCGGGTATCCTTCTCCTGATTTCGAGTTTGAAATTTTTTCAACACATTTATCCTCAGCGCCTGTCGCGGGAACCTTTGCACAGAGTCCATGATTTTGTCCAAAATTTAAATCCAAATGACCTGCTTCTGATTTCTCATAAAATGCATGTGGAGTTTTACCTGTATGGTGCCCGTGGGATGCGAAAACGGATCGAGAATATTCTGCGTGAAGGGAAACTGGAAAACATCTATTTTCTAGATTATGAGAAAAAAGGCGTATCGAAAATTGAGGAATCTGACAAAAAAGTAAAACGGTTCCTGGGTTTTCTGGCATTGGCTGGGGATGCTGGGAAAGAGGGCCCAGCTCTCCCTGAAAAGGCTGTGGAAGAGGCCGGACGATTTGGTTCTTTTATATTTTATCGATTAAAACAGGAATGGTTACAGCCCTTGCCAGGATGGGAAAAAGCAGGAATGGACCCGGCTCCCTTGGGAACGGAACCTTTTAGATGGGAAAAGGTTTCCAGCCCTTCAGGAATCAGGTCCTTGATTCGGTTTGAAAATTCCTTTACGGTAGCGATGGAAAACAAGGAGCCGCGATTTCACAAGGCTTCGGGTTGGACCCTGAATTTGATGGAAGTTGTGGGCAGTGAAAAAAATTTTCGGCGGTCCTGTTGGGCGGACGGATGAAAGAAGGTAATATTATTTTTGATCCCAGTTGGCAGCCCAATACATGGATTATGGATCACCCTTACGGAAGTGATATTTTTAACCGCCGCTGGAATCCGGCTGTTTTTATTTCTCAGGGAGAAGGACGCTTGTCAGTGCTAGATGTAAAGTTTTCCCGGCGTTTGGGACATGGGGCGCTAAGGAATTTTTTGAGTTATCGGATTGAAAAACCTGAGGTGAAGAAAAAATGATCGTTGTTACAGGAGGAGCAGGGTTTATAGGCAGTGCCTTGGTGCACAGCCTTAACCAGAAGGGCTTTGAGGATATCTGGGTGGTGGATGAAGTGGACCACCTTGAAAAGCAGAAGAACCTGGATGCCCTTATCTATTCAAGATGGGTTGGCAGGGATATTTTTTTGAAGGAGGTCATAGGATCAGAACTTCCTATGTGTTCAGCGATTCTACATATGGGAGCCTGTTCTTCAACAACGGAGACCAATGAAGCCTATCTGCGCGAAAACAATTTTGAGTACACCCGATCCCTTGCCCAATACTGCCTGAAGAAGGATGTGCGTTTTATTTATGCCTCCAGCGCCGCAACTTATGGAGCGGGAGAGAATGGGTATTCTGATGACGAATCCCGGCTGGAAACGTTGGCCCCTCTCAATCTTTATGGGGCCAGCAAGCAGTGGTTCGACCTGTGGGCCAAACAGGCGGGAGTGCTAAAGGACATTGTGGGATTGAAATATTTTAACGTGTTCGGTCCGAATGAATATCATAAAGGAGATATGCAAAGTATGGTCCGCAAAGGTTTTTTGCAGGTGCGCGATGCGGGTGTTCTGAACCTGTTCAAATCCTACAAGTCCGGATATGGCGAGGGCGAGCAGGAACGGGATTTTTTATATGTGCGTGACGCGGTGGCAATGACTCTGTTTTTTCTGGAGCACGAGGATGTTGCGGGAATCTATAATGTCGGATCAGGCAGGGCGAGGAACTGGAATGACCTGGCTTCTGCGGTTTTTAAGGCGATGGATAAAAAAGTGGATATTAAATATATAGAGATGCCTGAATCTATTCGGGATCAATATCAATACCACACCTGTGCCGAAATGGGGAAAATACGGGCGGCGGGATATACGGGAACGACCGCTTCTTTAGAGGAAGGAATTTCAGACTATATTAATAAAAATAAATTATATATATTTCAATGGAAATTAATGAAATAAAAACGTATAAAAACAATACAATAATAATACCAACAGATAGAGTAAATATATTAGATTTTAATATGTCTAATCAAAAGAAAATAGAATTGATCGAAAAAGGATATCAATATACAACTATATTTATTGAAAATAATAAAATATTAACTATATTGTCCTCAAACACTTTTAGCGGGAAAAATATCTATATTGTTTGAATGTTCAATCATTTCTTTAAGTATGGTTTATTTATTGAAAAATGATTACTAAAAATTTTCCTAAATAATATTTAATTCAAATTTGTAATAATTGTCTTTAACTATTTTTATCGAAA
>CATMOP010000153.1 GCA_950072225.1 uncultured Nitrospina sp. | reverse complement strand
TATAAGGGATTTTGAGCATGATGTCAAGAAAATATGAGAAATAAAAAAGATATAAAATGAGAGAGAAAAATAATTTTGACCTTCCTCTAAATATGGTCCCTGAAAAGGAAAATTTCACGTAAATTTAAACAAAATCTTCAATTATCTAATTCTACCTAACCCCTTATATTTAAAAGAGTTTCTAGGTTTTTTCCCGTCTTAAATGATTACATTTATTTTCTATATAACAGATATTTGCGGTCTGCATTCCAATAAAAAATTTAAATGACAAAAAAAATATATAAAAAGATTCTATTTTTGGCAATATATCGCCTGTAAAAAGGGGTGCTACTATTTCCCCTTGGAGTTGGAAAAAGGGCATAAATCTCAATTTTTATTTCATCGTCAAGCTGGACAAAAATAACCATCCTTTAAAAAATTTGCCAATTTTTATTTTGAGGCTATAATCCTGCTTTTTCCGCAAGGCTTTCTTATGAATAATAATCGTATCGCTCTTTATCCAGGAACTTTTGATCCGGTAACTTTTGGCCACATTGATATCATGCGGCGGGCCATGAAATTATTTGATCGGCTTATCGTTGCGGTCGCGTTGAATCCGAGCAAACATCCTTTATTTTCTCTGGAAGACCGGGTGAAGTTTATTAAAAGCGCGACAAAAAACTTCAGCAAAATAGAGGTTATTCCTTTTGATAATCTATTAACCTCGCTGGCACATTCTAAAAAAGCTTCTGTAGTGATAAAAGGACTCAGGGCCATCAGTGATTTTGAATTTGAACTGCAAATGGGCCTGATGAACCGGAAACTCGATGAGTCTCTTGAAACTTTGTTTATGATTCCCAGTCAGGAATTCTCTTTTTTAAGTTCCAACCTGGTCAAGGAAATCGCAAGGCATGGAGGGGATGTCTCTCAGCTTGTGCCGCGCGGGGTAATCAAGGAGTTGGAAAAAATAAACCAATGAAATTTTCTGAACGCATTTCAAATATCAGCCCCTCGATGACACTGGCTATTGATGCCAAGGCCCGGGAAATGAAGGCCCGGGGCGAGGATGTCATCGGTTTCGGAGCCGGCGAACCCGATTTTAATACCCCGGAACGCATCAAGCAGGCTGGCATCAGCGCGATAGAAAATAACGAAACCCGTTACACTCCTGTGGGCGGTACAGATCTTCTAAAAGAAGCCATCATTACCAAACTGACACGGGATAACGGATTGGTTTATGAAAAAAATCAGATACTCGCTTCGTGCGGCGCTAAACATTCTTTTTATAATTTAGCCCAGGTGCTTTGGCAGGCAGGAGATGAAGTCATTATCCCAGCTCCTTACTGGGTGTCTTTTCCTGAAATTGTGACCCTTTCCGGAGCCCGGCCGCTCATTATCCATACAGGGGCTGAACAGGATTTTAAAATCACTGCGGAACAAATTGAAAATGCCGTAACACCTAATACCAGGGCGATTGTGATCAACTCGCCTTCCAATCCGACAGGTTCCGCTTATAACAATGACGAATTAGAAAAGCTGGCCGAATGTGCTTTGCGACATGGACTATTGATCATTTCTGACGAAATTTATGAGCAGATCGTGTTTGATGGATTCCATCACACCAGCATTGCGTCCATAAGTAAAGAAGTGCAAAAGCAGTGTGTGGTGATCAATGGGGTTTCTAAAAGCTATGCGATGACGGGCTGGAGGATCGGTTACATGGCCTCCGGAGATCCTGAGATTGTAAAACAAGTCAGCAAATTACAGGGACAAAGCACGTCAAATCCCTGTGCGATATCGCAAGCGGCCAGCATAGAAGCCCTGACCGGCCCCCTGGATGAAATTCACGCAATGGTTCGCGAATTTGAAAAACGTCGGGATATTATTGTGGAACGATTGACACAAATTCCTGGGGTCTCCTGTAGAAAACCGACAGGTTCATTTTATTCGTTTCCGGATTTTTCCGGCGTATACGGAAAGAAGGATATGAATGGCAAAGTGCTGAAGGGGTCGCTGGACTTTTCGGATTATTTGTTATCAGCAGAGAAGGTCGCCATCGTCCCAGGAATTGCTTTCGGGGCCGATGCACACGCACGTTTGGCTTTTGCCATGTCACTGGAAAAAATAGAGGCTGGCACCCATCGTATAAAAGAAGCGATAGAAAATCTTCAATAACCCACCACCAGGCACCCGTGATACCCCATGCGGGGCATGCGTGATATCCTCTTCTTTAACCTTCATGCCCTGCAAGGGTAAAATTTAATGAAGAGGATATAACTGGGGCATGAGGGCAAGTGAAGAGAGATATCACGTCCTTCCACGGGAGCGGGTCAAGCCTTTTCAATTTTTGGTCGATAAAGAATCATATGCCGGGGTCCGGATTCAATTATTGGCCGGATATAAAATGATAGTGTAACTGTATGGAATATAAGGCTTTGACTGTTCTTGGCCAAAGAGAAATTAATCCTTTCTATAACTGGGATCATTTGTTAAGATAATTAGGAAGTTTACCCAATTATAAAACAGGGATGTAGCCCCGCAGGTTTTACCTTTTGGGGCTCCTTATCAGATTATAAATCCGCTATTTTTGAGGCAATTTGAATCATGTTTAAGCGATTCACCGAGAGGGCGCGAAGAGTCATTATTCTTGCTCGCGAAGAAGCTGAGCTTTACCGCCATGAATATCTAGGCACAGAACATATTTTGCAGGGCGTTATTAAGGATGGTGGGGGCATAGCTGTTGCCATCGTTCAAAAAAGCGGTGTGGATATGACTCAGTTGAAAAAGGAACTGGAAAAAAACCTGCCCCGCAGTTCAAATTCCTTGATCATCGGGGATATTCCATTCACCTCCCGAGCCAAGAAAGTTTTGGAGTTCGCGGTGGAGGAGGCCCGGTCTCTGAATCATAATTATATTGGTACCGAGCACCTTCTTCTGGGTCTTTTGAAAGAGAAGGAAGGGGTCGCCTGCCGTGTTCTGAACAGCTTCGGCATGTTCTTTGACGATGTCCGGGAAAAAATTGTTGATATGTTCAAAGAACCTACCGAGAGCAACCGCGAAGTAGGCAAGACCCCGACCCTGGATGAATTTAGCCGTGACTTGACCAAAATGGCACTGGACGGAAAGCTAGACCCAATCATCGGTCGAGCCAAGGAAATCGAGCGGGTGATCCAGATTCTCAGTCGCCGTACGAAAAACAATCCGGTATTGATTGGTGAACCCGGTGTAGGTAAAACCGCGATCGTTGAGGGCCTGGCCCAGCTTATTATTGAACGGGAAGTGCCGGATACGCTTTTCGATAAACGGGTGGTTTCGCTCGATCTGGGCTCCCTGATTGCGGGCACCAAGTATCGCGGCCAGTTTGAAGCCCGTCTCAAAGGCATCATGAAGGAAATCATCCAGAATGAAAGCGTCATTTTATTTATTGACGAACTGCATACCTTGGTGGGAGCGGGAGCCGCTGAAGGTTCGGTGGATGCATCCAATATGCTCAAACCGGCTTTGTCCCGAGGTGAGATCCAATGCATCGGCGCGACCACTCTGGAAGAATACCGAAAATACATTGAGAAAAACGGTGCACTGGAAAGGCGTTTTCAGCCCATCATTGTGAATCCGCCGACGGTGGATGAAACCATTGAAATTATCAAGGGGCTTAAGGTTGCATATGAACTGCATCACAAGGTCAAAATCACCGATGAATCAATTGTCACTGCTGTTCGGTTTGCGGAGCGATACATCAGCGACCGGTTTCTCCCTGATAAAGCTATTGATGTGATTGATGAGGCGGGGTCCAGGGTGCGTCTGCGTGAGATCACCCAATCTCCTGAAATGAAAAAAAATCAACGCGATATAGATATTGTCGTACGCGACAAAAAAGTCTGTATCGAAAACCAGGAATTTGAAAAGGCTGTTGAATTGCGTGACAAGGAAGAAGAATTACGCGATAAGTTGGACGTGGTGAAGGCAGACTGGGATAAGGGCCGTGATGCCAGTGAGCCCAGCATTACCGAAGATGATATTGCCGATGTTGTTTCCAGCATGACCGGAATTCCGCTTTCTCGGATTGAGGAGAAAGAAAGCGTACGCTTGCTGAACATGGAACAAGAATTGGCCGGTAAAGTGGTAGGGCAGGAGGAGGCCATCAAAGTGCTTACCAAGGCGATCCGCCGGTCCCGCTCGGGTTTGAAAGATATGAAAAGGCCCATTGGGAGCTTCCTCTTTCTTGGCCCAACCGGTGTGGGGAAAACTGAGTTGGCAAAGGTTTTGGCCGAATTTCTGTTTGGTAATGAAGATGCGCTTATTCGGCTTGATATGTCCGAGTATATGGAAAAATTCAATGTGTCTCGCTTGACGGGTGCGCCTCCAGGTTATGTCGGCTATGAGGAAGGCGGTCAGTTGACAGAAAAGGTGCGCCGTAAACCTTATTCAGTGGTCCTCTTTGACGAAATTGAAAAAGCCAGCCCGGATATTTTCCATATCCTTTTGCAGATCATGGACGATGGTCGCTTGACCGATAGTTATGGCCGAGTAGTGGATTTCAAAAATACAGTGATAATTCTAACGTCTAACATTAGTTCCCAAATGCTTGAGAAGGGAACCAGTCTGGGATTCCACAACGACGATAATGAGCTCAGCTATGAGAGGATGCAAAAGGAACTGAAGCAGGACTTGAAAAAGACCTTCAATCCCGAGTTTCTCAACCGGTTGAGCGAAACGGTGGTCTTTCGTCCTTTGGAATTGGAAAATATTGTCAGTATTCTCGATGTTCAGTTGAATGTTCTTAACGAGCAATTGATTCAACAGGGGCTTACCCTTGATGTGACTCCTGAAGCGAAGAAATGGCTGGCGGAAAAAGGCTTTGATTCCCATTTTGGTGCCCGGCCTTTGAAACGTGCCATTCAAAAGCATTTGGAAGATATCTTATCTGATGAAATGCTGAAAGGTCGTTTCACTAGTGGAGGACTCATTGAGGTGAGCTTACAGGATGACGGCCTGGTTTTTGTCGAAAAGTCAGGAGCCCTCAATGTTGGTTGAGAATTTTTTCTTCGCTTGAACGGGGCGATGATGACAAAAAACTTATAAAGTATTAAGTTTCAGCAAGTTATACTGCTGGGGCTTAGTACTTTTTTTTGCCCGAAAACTCGGGTGCGGATTTACCCCGATAACTCGTAAAACTTCAGATAGTTCTGGCTAAATGGTGAAAAAAGCCCACATTTTTTTTGCGACTCTGATAGGTGTGGCTCTCCTTGTCACAGCTTCCTTTTTGTCTGCTCAGGAAGGCGAAAACATCCAATCCTTGAAGGTGATAGGGAACAAGCGGATTGATGAATCAACCATTCTTTATTACATCAAATCCAAGCCGGGCACAGTGCTTTCCAAAAGGCAGATCCGTGAAGATATTGAGCAAATATATAGCTTAGGGCAATTCAAGGATATCCGTGTGGAAACGCGGAATACCCTGAAGGGTCTGGAAGTTGAATTTTATGTCGAAGAAATTTCATCAGTCGGGGATGTTGAAATCCTAGGTAATGATAAGGTTGACACCAGTGATATCCGGGAAAAAATTGGACTCAAGCGGGGGGCGGCTTTCAATGAGCATCTGATCCAGGAGAGTAATGAGGAAATTATTAAGCTGTATCGTGAGAAAGGAT
>CATMOP010000152.1 GCA_950072225.1 uncultured Nitrospina sp. | reverse complement strand
TTGGGGATGCCAATCAGGGCTCCTTCATTGAGACCCGAGACCACTTCGATTTGGCCGCTATCGCGCCAGCCCAACTCAACAGGTTTGTCTTCCAATTCGCCGTTAACTTGCATGACAACGAAAGTTTTTTTACCTTCCCGTTTGACCGCTCCTTTCGGCAGAGTCAGAACATTTTTTCGGGTTCCGGTAGTGACCACGACATTCGCCGTCATCTCCGGCCTGAGTTTCGCGACACTCTTCCTTTTAATATCGAGGATCACTTCATAGTTCACCACGTTATCCTTGATCACCGCCTTCGGGTGAATTTCCCGGACCTTACCCTTGAAGAACCGGTTGGCATAAGTATCCACAGTAAACTTGGCGTTTTGCCCGACCTCGATTCGCCCGATATCCGTTTCATCGACAAAAACCGTGACCTCCAGTTTGCGCAGGTCGATCAGGGTGACAAATGTCGGAGCATTGAGGCTGGCCACCACCGTTTCTCCTTCCTGGGTGGAGACAAAAGCGACAATACCATCGATGGGAACAGTGATCGTAGCATAAGAGAGTTGAATCTCTTCTACATTAAGGTTCGCCCCGGCCCTGTCGACCATAGCCTTCGCCAGTCGGCTGTCATTTTGCAACTGGCTGTGCTTGAGTTTCAATTCCTCATTCGCCAGATTGATCCGGGCCTTCAACACTTGAAGTTTTTCTTCCGCCTCATCCACAACGGTGGTAGAGACAAAGCCTTTCTGATTCAGTTCCTGGTTGCGCATCAACATTTTTTGCGCCAGTTTGATCTGAACCTGCAGTTCCTCGCGCTCCGCCATAGCCTTATTGATTTCCAACGGACCCTCTGCCAATATTTTTAGTAGCCTGGCTTTTTCCGCGTCCAGATCAGCCTGGAAACGCGCCACCCGGGAGAGCAGGTCCTCATGCTCGATAATAGCAATGGTTTCTCCGGCGTGAACGAAGTCGCCGATTTTGACCAGAAGGCTCTTGACCTGCCCCGATATGCGGGCACCAATTTTAACTTCCGCACCCGTCTTGAGCGTCACGGTTCCCGTAGCCAAAACCTTTTGATGAATGTCCTGCCGGGTCACCGGCTGAAACTTAAAATCCTTTACTGTGGGCTTTTGCGGTGGCTTTCCGAAAACCATTTCCCGGCCCATTTTAATGACCGGGGCCATCTTCCCATCTTGCCAGGCCCAAACCAAACCGCCCGCAAGAATCACCCACAACAAAAAACTCCGCAATTTTTCCGAAATCTTCACGCTAGAACCTTTGAATTACTTTTCACCACTAGGCCCACTCCCGTGGGAGGGAATGTAGCAAGAGCTTAATTGAGCCGAGATAACTCTTTGCTCGCCAGATAAAGCTAGTACCAGCTGCCTCACTCGCTAGAGTGTAAGTATGCTAAAATAAAGGAATTAACCTCTATTCTGGGATCGGCATATCACCAAATAACTTGAGCCTTATCGTGACCCCTACGCCCACCGAAGAGACCAGGCCCCCATCCCGGAAACGGTTTTCTCTAAAACTGTGGATTGGGGTGCCTTGTGCCCTGATTCTCGTACTCGTGATCATTCTTTCACAAATTGATCTGGAATCAGTGAAAGAAAATTTGGTGCAACGGATTTCCAGGGAAACGGGCCTCAAAGTGGCAATGGAATCTATTGGATTCAGCTTCTCCCAAGGCTTGGGACTCCAATTAAAGGGCGTAAAAGTGAGTTCGCCCGAAGGCAATAGTTTTTCCGTAGAGCGACTGCATTTGCTGGCGGAATGGGGTCCTCTTCTTAAAGGGGAGTTCAAAATAAAATCTGTCACCCTGGAACATCCCGAAGCAACACTGGAAATCCCCAAAACTTCCCCGGAACCTCTGCCGACATCAGAGGACAAGGCGTCGGAAAAACCTCTGCCAAAAGCAAAACTCATCGACCCCGTAAAAATTCAATCCGCCGCCATCAAGGTAAAAAGCACAAGGCTATCCATAAAAAAACTCATCGTTTCCGATGGAAAGATCACCCTGATTCGAGCTGGCACCGCAAAACAAGTCGCCTTAAATGTTGACGGAACTTTTGTTCTGAATCAGTCAGAGCATCTGGACATTGCGGCAAAGACCATCCAACTGCAGACCGGCACAATAATATTCACCGGGGATGGAATGGCATCCAACCTGACTGAAGATAATGCTGGGATCTCACTGAACCTGAAATCCAACAGTTTCTCCTGGGAAGAAGCCCAGCCCGTCCTCGACTTTTTGAGTGATAAAATAAAAGACGCCCCCCTTGAGACCGTTGATGTGCATCAACTTTCGATAAGAGCAGAAATATCTGTCAGCTCTCTGATCCAGATCGAAACCTTGCAGAAACAAATGCTCGGTCACGTTAAATTAAAAACCAGAAACTTGGTCTTGAAACTAGGCAACAAAAGTTATCCCATTGAGTCTTTAGAAGGAGAAGGAAATTTAGAAAAAGGTGTTCTCACCTATAATTTTTCCGGCACGGCTCTCGCAAGTGATTTCAAGCTCCACGGTGAACTGCCCTTGTTCAATCTTGAAAAAGATTCCATCTCCCGTGTCGAATGGAAAAACCTGATGTTGGAAAAACTTCCCCTGGCAAAAGATCTGGCTTGGATTCCAACTCAGGGAAAAGTTTCCGGCAGTCTTTCCCTCACCGGGCCCATTCCAAAAGAGAAAGAACCGTTTCCCGGAAAAGTGGCAGTTGATTTTCTGGTCGAGGGTTTGGTTTTAAAACCTGCCAATCCAAACAGGAGCCGTCCCATAGAGGTGAGCCATTTGAAAGGACATGGGGATTTCCATCAAGGCCTGCTACAACATGAAATCCATGCAACTGTTTGGGGAAGCGATTTTGACATCAAAGGAAAATTGCGACTGAGCCAGGACAACCTGGTTCTAAACTCGCGGATAAACTGGCAGGATTTGGATGTGTCACAACTGCCTTACCCATCAAACACGGGATGGCAGGCAACCGAGGGGAAATTGTCGGGGACTTTAACCCTGGCGGGTCCCGCTCCGGGAGCGGGAGAGAAATTTCCCGGCCGACTTAAAACGTCCTTAAAGTTCAACGCAGAAAATTTAAAACTGCAAAACGAGAATTCTCCGCTTCTGTTCCTGAACCAGTTGGAGGGAATAGGAAATATTGCAAACCATCGGGTGAACTACAATATAAAGGGCAACACGTTCAACGGAACCTTTCATTCAGATGGAAACATTACCCTCTCCGCTTCCGGGTCAAGCCCCCTTGTACTAAACAACCAAATCGAGTTCGCCAATCTCGATTTGAGTCAATTGCCCCTACCCCTGCCAGCAACGGGAGGCAATATCTCAGGAAGCCTGAAGCTGAATGGCCCGTTGCCGGACGCGGGAAATCTTTTGACCGGCAGATTAAAAATAGACACCCGCTTTAAAGTAACCAACCTGAACATATCGGTGGGTTCCCTGGCACTGGACATTCCGCGACTTGAAGGAAAAGCCACGTTGAACCGAGGCAGGCTGAAACATGACCTGAACGGAACCCTGTTTGGCGGGAGTGTAAATACAAAAGGCACCCTCACATTTCAAAAAAAGAATGAGCAAACTCTTATCAGCGCAAATTCCGACCTGGTGCTGGATAAGGTCAATCTGGATTGGCTTCCCTTGATCCATAAAAGCGAATGGACACCTTCTTCCGGAATGGTTACGGGGAATCTGAAAATCAAAGGACCTCTTCCTTCAAACGGTAAAATTTCCCCGGCGCTGAAACTGCAAGGAACCCTTGAGGGCAAAAAGTTAGTTCTTGGGAATCCGCAAAAGCAAGTTGACACGTTAAAACTGGAATTCAAGGAAAGTTCTTCCACCTTGACCCAGGTTCAGGTCGAACTGGAAAAAATCAAACTTGGCGATAGAAATTTCAAAAAAGTCGTGGGACTGTTTCAAATCACCACGGAAAAAATTGATCTCAAGCAAGGCCGTATCTGGCCAATGAACGGATTGATAAAGCTTGTCGGAGATTTCAAGCCCGAGTCCGGAAGCTATCGTTTAAAATTTAAAGGGGACAAATTAAAAGTCGAAGAGTTTCTCTCGCCTCATCTCATGGGCCCATTGCAACTCTCAGGCACTTTATCGGGGATTCTGCCACAAAACACCGACACGCCCGGCATCCCCGATTATTCGCGGGACCTTTCTGGCGATATAAAAATAAAACTGGCTAATGGAACACTTCCCAAACTCGGGGCACTTGAACAATTCCTCACTCTTCTTAATCCCATCTCGGTGTTGGATACCAGGAAAACAGGATTGGGTTACGACTATCTGGGGGGAAATTTTAAAATTTTAAAAGGCGTGGTTCATACCAGCAACCTGGAAATGAAAGGTCCGCAGATCATGCTGAACGTTGAGGGAAAAGCCAACCTTGTAGAAGACTCCGTTTTAGCTCAGGTCAAAGCCACGCCGCTACAAATGCTGGATAAAACCCTCAAAGCGATTCCGCTCCTGGGTCAAATATTGACGGGAGGAAAAAAGGGCGGGCTTATCGAAACCTATTTCAAGGTACACGGTAAACTCAGCAAACCGGATTTCACCCTGCAACCCCACAAATCATTGCTGGAAAAACCGGGCAGTATCCTGAAGGAACTCTTCAAACTTGGGGAATAAAAAACAACGCTAAAGACCTACACCTTCACAACATGCGATCAAGAATGGACTTGACCCCTTTATGCCCCCTTTATCAGGCCGTCGTTGCGAGGAACCAAAGGTGACGAAGCAATCCAGAAAAAAAATGAAACGACCCTCAATCTATATAATGACGAACAAACGTAATGGTACCCTTTACACCGGAGTGACCAGCAATCTGGCAAAACAGGTTCATGAGCACAAAAGTGAAGTTGCAACGGGCTTTACAAAAAAATATGGCTGTAATCAGTTAGTCTATTACGAAATGCATGAAAACATGGACCGTGCTATCAACCGGGAAAAACAGATTAAGGCGGGTTCAAGGAAGAAAAAAATTGCATTGATAGAAAATATGAATCCGAACTGGAACGATCTTTATGATGACATTCTCTGACCGTGATTGCGATCACCTCAGCTACGCTCTGTACAGGCTCCGCGAAGGCGTGATATTTCACCTTAGTTTTCGTGCCCCAAAGGGGTAAATCCAGAAAGGTTAATATAAAGCCTGGATCGCCACGCCGCTTTCAGCAGCTCGCGACGACGACAAGGGCGGGTAGGAACCAAGAGTAGGAATGCCCCCTGATATTTCAAGGGACATGGTAAACTCAGCAAACCGGACTTCACCCTTCAGCCGCACAAATCCCTGCTGGAAAAACCGGGCAGTATCTTGAAGGAACTCTTCAAACTTGGGGAATAAAAAATAACAAGGGTTTGAATTGGGATTGAGTGATACGCCTCACTACACTTTCTTTCTCGGAGCCTTGATATTTTCAATTACCTTGATGTTCAGTTCAGTCGCTGCTTGTTTATATCTTTGAGGTAGGGTTTTCTCTAGCAACAACACAACCTGTATATCTTCAGGAACCTTGTAGTTATCATCCTTTTTCATAGCCTCAAGCAAGGCGTGGTATTTTACACATTGGTATAATCCTCGCTCATAGTCTTTCTCAGATGAAATTCGAGATTTCACCTCTACAGCAACCCATCTTTTTTTATTT
>CATMOP010000151.1 GCA_950072225.1 uncultured Nitrospina sp. | reverse complement strand
TTCGTGGTGTTAAAGTAGGCGATGATCCGTGTTCGCTGTGTGAGCGATCACTGGGGAATTGCCAAATCGGTGAACTTACCAGTTGTCAATCCTTACCATACTCCCAGCAATGTGTATATGAAAATATTGGAGGTCAACCGCGAGTTGAATTTTCTGCTGGATGTTCCTTTTTCACCTAGCACGGTTTATAGACGGGTGCTGGAAACAATTCAACTTGTTGAGAATCTTCTCCAAAACCGCTATCCCGGAATAAAAATCACAGAGCTGCCTGAATTCGTTCGGGAGAATTGACCACGAGATGTTTATTTACAAAATAGAAAATCCTTTAGCATCCTGCAACGAATATCCCACTTAGCGAAAACCTCAGTTTTGGAATTTGTTTTTGAGGAAGAGGTTATTCATATCGCACCGGGCGATGTTTATGATCTGGTTTCATTATTGCCCCTTCACTTTGTTAATTAATTCATAAAATTAAGAATCAGTTTATATGCCTCAGTCAAAATGACGGCCGAGATCTGTATTGGACGGGAATGTGTGAAACGAGTAATAGCCTTTGTGTTTATCACTCCAGACGTGCCTCAAAGGGGCGCTATGCAGGGGGACAACCATGGTTTTGCAGGCTACTGCAAAGAAGGGTGGGGGGAAGGTTCATGAAGCTGGAGAAATATCTATCACTGATGATGGGAGTTTGATGTATTTTGTTTACCAGGTAAAAAATGGCCCTTCGAACTATGATAACGGTATCGGGTTTGCTCGTCGAAAACGTAGGTGAGGTTTCTAAAAATCTGTTGAAACGAGCTTTGTGGTCTGCACTAAAGATTCTAGATTCGAATTTCCTGCATCGTAACTTGAAAATTATCTAAGCTTTGTCTAAAAATTTGGCCTAAAAAAAGCGATTGTCCAACGAAGACTAAGCGCTCAAAACTTTATAAAATACCTAGTTATGGAACCTTTGCCACAGCAGTTTTTTTTCCCGGCCTCTTAATATGCCTCCTAAGGCCTCGTGCCCCGAAGGGATACTCACGCTGGAAACCCGCCTAGGGGACAGGGACTAAGTTTAGCGGTTGAGGATTTTTTGTAGGGTTTTGTCGCGTATTTTTTTGACCTTGCGTTCTGGGATTTCGAGAACCCTGGCAATTTCCTCAATAGTCAGTTCTTCATGATAGTGCAGGGCCAGCACCAATTTTTCCTGCTCGGAAAGAAGGTCGATGCCTTCGGCAATATCAGCCTTCCAGGTTGCCCGGTCTTCGGGTGAAAGTGTCAGCCCTTTGGTTTGTGTCAAAGTCGTGGTTTCGTTCATTGGCGTCCCCGTTTCAGTGCAATTTTTTCAAATTGCGGGTGGCTTCATCTTTACCCCGTTTCAATACGATAATACAACGTTTGCTTTTGCGGTATACATTCCAGCCAACACGGTTGGCGGTGTCCCGAAACATCTGGGTCAATAATTCATCTACCGTCAGATCTTTCATAACCCCTCCCTGTCTGAATTTTGACGCATTTACCTTTTTTTATTTATAGAGCAAATCACGTGCCAAAACTCCAAATCCCAACCCTTAGCATGTTGGGGGGGCAGGGATTTCCCTTTCCCTTCTCTATAAAGCCCGGTAAAATTCGACTATTCCGTAAATTTCTAAATCCTTTTCCCGAGGAGCCAATGAATATGAAAACCTTTCTCCAATTGGTGTTCCTATCAATTCTAAGTTTTGCCACCGTGGCTCAAGCGGAGGTTCAAACTCAGGAGATCGATTACACCCAGAACGGAACGACGTTAAAAGGCTATATCGCTTATGACGATGCAATTAAAGGAAAACGTCCGGGGATTCTTGTGGTCCACGAATGGTGGGGGCACAACAAACATGCCCGGAACCGAGCCCGCATGCTGGCGGGAATTGGATACACCGCTTTGGCAGTGGATATGTATGGCAACGGAAAAACTGCGGACCACCCCAAAAAGGCCGGCGAGTTCATGAACGCCGCTTTCAAGGACTGGAAAACCTCCAAAGCTCGCTTCAACAAAGCCAAGGAAGTTTTGCAGGCTCATAAGACTGTGGATTCGAAGCGGATTGGAGCTATCGGATTCTGCTTTGGGGGTGCGGTGTCCATTCGCATGGCAAGGGGTGGGGCTGATTTAGATGGAATCGTTGCCTTTCACAGCGCATTGCCTTTAGAACCGGCGATCACAAACATGAAAGCATCCGTCTTGGTCATCAACGGTTCTGAGGATTCTTTTTTAAAACCCGAAAGCGTTGGCTCTTTTTCCAGCCAAATGGTTGCTGGTAATGTGGATTTCACCTACCTGAATCTTTCTGGAATCAAACACAGTTTTACCAACAAACAGGCGGACGAATTCAACAAAAGATTCAACATCCCTAACCTGCAATACAACAAGCAGGCGGACGAACGGTCCTGGTCGGCCATGCGGCAATTTTTCCAGCGGATCTTTAATCAAACCGGTAATTAAAGCATTGCAGATTTTAATTGACCAGCAATCGTTCACTCCCAACCGGGTTTTTTGCATCGGCAAGAATTATGGCGAACACGTAAAGGAGCTAGGGGGTAAAACGCCGGAGGAGCCGGTGGTTTTTATGAAACCGGTTTCCAGTATCGTGGCTCCCGGCGAAAGCCTGTTTATGCCTCGCCATGGCAACCTTTTGCATCATGAAGTGGAAGTGGTGCTTTCGATCAGCAGGGAAGGGCAAGATATTCCTCAAGCGAACGCTTTATCGTTTATTGCCGGAGTTTCTTTAGGACTGGATTTAACCTTGCGCGATGTTCAAGTCCGGTTAAAAAAATCGGGCCTGCCCTGGGAACTTTCCAAATCGTTTGAGCAGAGCGCCCCCTTGGGACTCTTCAAGGCTTACAATCCAGATTCCATCGACCTGGAGAATTTATCATTCACCTGTTCGGTTAACGGCAAACTTCGACAACAGGGCAAAACCCGGGACATGATATTCCCCATTAAGAATTTGATCCATACGCTGAGCGGATGGTGGACGTTGAGGCCGGGCGATATTATATTTACCGGAACTCCGGCGGGAGTGGGTCCGCTGAAGGCCGGGGACCGAGTGGACATTGAGAGTCCGGACATCGGTTTGTTTTCCTGGACTTTATTTACTTTTGGGGAAATAGGATACTTTTATCGACGAGTTTTTTAAGTCTTGAAGATTCGTCAAGGATTCGCTTTGATAGAACTGCATAATCTTTTTTGACATGGCCGTTGGGAAAATATTTGAGCGGTTTAACTCCTTCTTCTTTAAAAAGCGTTGCTAAAGTTTTAGGTGGAAGTTTGAGCGCTACTGACCAGACCCCGTTATTTATACCAGATTTAGGATTCAGTTTTCATAAGTCATAATTGTGTTTGGAATCTGTATCGTTTCCGTATTCCAACCCCAAGCCACCTTGCCTGTGGCAGAACGAGTGGCAAAAACTGTATTATGCCTTCCTCTTTATGACAACCTATCCAAAAAATCTATTTAGGAAATATGCAAACTTGTCTTAACTGAGAAACCTTGACTCTTTCACTTTAGTTATTTTCAGATGCCAGGGTCCTAAAATAGACTCTCCTGGTCATTCTGACTGGGTGGAAGTTTGTTGAAATGTTTGTATGCCAGTGGCGTTGCCACCCGGCCACGGGGGGTACGCTGGATGAATCCGGTCTGGATGAGATAGGGTTCCAGCACCTCTTCGATTGTATCTTTTTCCTCGCTGATCGTTGCCGCCAGACTTTCGATGCCTACCGGTCCGCCGGAATATTTTTCGATCAGTGCCAATAGGAGTTTGTGGTCCATTTTGTCGAGTCCTTTAGCGTCCACTTCCATCATTTCGAGTGCATCGCTTGCGACCTCGCGGGTGATAATGCCATCGGCTTTTACCTGTGCATAGTCACGCACACGTCTTAAAAGGCGGTTGGCAATTCTTGGGGTGCCACGCGAGCGACGGGCAATTTCATTGGCTCCTTCGGGAACGATATCGATTTCAAGAATGCCGGCTGAACGGGTGAGAATAGTTTCCAGTTCCTTCTCGTTATAATAGTCGAGCCTATGCACCACCCCGAAGCGGTCGCGCAAAGGGGAGGTGAGAAGACCTGCCCTTGTCGTGGCCCCCACCAGGGTGAAGGGCGGCAGTTCCAGCTTGATGGAGCGGGCGCTTGGCCCCTGTCCGATCATGATGTCCAGTTTATAGTCTTCCATTGCCGAGTAGAGAATTTCTTCGATCACGTTGGAGAGTCGGTGAATCTCATCGATGAAAAGGACATCGCCTTTTTTCAGGTTGGTGAGAAGCGCCGCCAGGTCGCCGGTCTTTTCGATGACCGGACCCGAGGTGCTCTTGAGGTTTGCGCCCATTTCGCCAGCGATGATATTGGCTAACGTGGTCTTGCCAAGGCCGGGCGGACCGTAAAACAGCACATGGTCGAGGGACTCCTCTCTCATTTTTGCGGCGGCTATGAAGATGTTCAGGTTTTCCTTGATCTTTTCCTGCCCGACATATTCGGCCAGTTGGCTGGGTCTGAGACTGTTGTCGTACTGGACTTCTTCGTTATCCAGTTCCGAGTTTATGAGTCTGTCTTCGTCCATTATTTTTTCCTGCGGGTGAGACCCGCTATAAAATATTCAAACTTTCTTTAATGAGGTCTTCGAGGCTGGCGTCTTTGCCGTTCTGATTATAGATTGTTTTCAGGGCTTTTTCTGCCTCCGGTTTTTTATAGCCGAGGTTGACAAGAGCCGAGAGTGCGTCGTCATAGAAGCCTTGCTTTGGTGTGGCTCCAGGGTGATGCGCCATTTCCAGTGCCAGGTCTGCCAGTTTATCTTTCATTTCCATGGCCAGGCGTTCGGCAGTTTTTTTGCCGACACCGGGGATGGTGCTCAGTCTGGCGGCATCATTATTCATCACAGCGGAAATAAAATCTGCCGGGGACATACCGGACAGGATGCCCAGAGCCACCCGGGGTCCAACCTTGTTGATGGTAATGAGTTTTTGAAAAATAGTTTGTTCTTCTTTTGTCAAAAAACCGAAAAGTTTCAGTTCATCTTCCCGTACGCGGGTATGCACCCTGAGCGAAACCGTTTGGCCCAAGCCGGGCAGGGCGTAATAGGTAGATAGTGGTGTGAAAACCTGATAGCCCACGCCATTGACATCGACGATGGTATATTCGGGAGACTTATAAGTCAGCTGTCCTTTAAGGTGGGCGATCATGTTTTAATTATCTTTGTGCGAGTTTGATTTTTTGTTGCAGTCCGGCGTTATGAATGTGGCAGATAGCGACAGCCAGAGCGTCGGAGGCATCAAACGGTTCGGGTTTTTCTTTAAGCTTGAGCAGGACGGTAACCATATCGCGCACCTGGTTTTTATCGGCGCGTCCGTAGCCGACTACTGATTGTTTGATCTCCAGCGGACTGTATTCCGCAAGCTCAATGCCGCAATTGATGGCGGCCAGCAGGATGACGCCGCGAGTTTGCGCAAGTTTTATTACTGTTTTCACGTTGGTGGCGTAGAACAGGTCTTCCACTACTACCACATCGGGCTGAAATTTCTCTATGGCGAGCACCAGTTCATCATAAATGCGTTTGAGTCGGTCGGGAAAAGTATGTTTGGATGTACTGCGCACACTGCTCCAGTGTACGGCATGCAGGTCGCCTTTGATTTCTTCAACGATACCGA
>CATMOP010000150.1 GCA_950072225.1 uncultured Nitrospina sp. | reverse complement strand
CAGGGCCTGACGGTGAACGCGGCAGATGCAATCAATATTTCTTCAAACCTGACCACTAACGGAACGACCAGTTTCAATTCGGACTCAAATGCTACTGGCATCGGCGACTTCATTCTTTCTTCGTCCTTATCGACCACCAACAACGCGCTGTCGGTGACCGCTAATGGCCTGGTTCTGACTGGCACCCTTAGCAGTGGAACCGCGGGCACCACGATTCTGGCTTCCCAAGCAACATCCACTATCGGACTGGGCGCGTCCAATTGTGGAGGGACCTGCGGGATAAGCTTGACTTCAACGGAACTGGCGAGTATTACCGCCGGCAGTCTCATCATCGGTGATGGGACGAATGGAAATATTACTGTTGAAGGAGTGTCCTCCACCGATAGCGATCAGTTTGGGGCACTCACTTTGAACGCGACGGCTTCCGGGTCTTCGTTTACTTTTGAAACCGCAGACTCCTTTTTCCAGGGCCTGACGGTGAACGCGGCAGATGCAATCAATATTTCTTCAAACCTGACCACCCTTAATTTGACTTTGGATGGAGGAACAGGAGGGGTGAGTTTTGGCGGAAATGTGACGTCTAGCGGAAATTTAAGCGTTATCTCTGGGGGAGCAATCACGGATACGGGGGTTTTGACAATAGCGGGAACATCCAGCTTCACCACGGATGTTGCCAATCAGACGATTACTCTGGACAATACATCGAATTCGTTCACCGGCGCGGTGAGTTTGAACACTTCAGGGACCACTGGCAACGCCACGTTAGTCAGTAATAGCGCGGTGACTCTTTCCACGTCCACCGTTGGCGGAAACCTTGATATAACGGTGGGCGGAGGCAATTCCCTGAATGTGACGGGTGCGGGATCAGCCGGTGGGTCTATCAGCCTCCTTGCGGACGATGACATTATTTTTACCGCTTCGGGCGATTTGACCACCACCACCGGAAACATCACCGTCAATGCAGATAACGATGGCGATGAAAACGGGTCGGGCGGAGCTTTGACCATGGTGGATGGAACGGTGTTTGACGCGGGTTCCGGAACCCTGGCCCTTTCTGCCGATGAAGACATCACCCTCGGTCTGGTTAAAACCACGAGCTCTTCTGATACGGCGGTAACGCTGATTTCAACCAACGGCGGGGTGGTCGATGCGGATGCGATAACGTTGGTTTCAGACTTTGATAGTGGTGCTAGTGCAGCTCTAGATATAGATGCGAAAAACGGACGACTGGTCGTCGATGTAGCGACTGGATTCGGCTCAGCCAATGCCATTGAAACGGAAGTCAAATCTGTGAATATTGTAAATTCAACATCTGGGGACATCGACATTTTCGAGTTTGATGACTTGGATGTTTTCACAATCAACAATTCGGCCGGGGATGTTCAGGTCTCTTTTGGAGGGGGGATCACAGGAAAAGAAAATTGTGTGGCTGCCGGTGGAACGTGTAAGTTCCTTCGTCGCGACATCCGGAACGAGCTAATACTAGGCACCGGAAAAAACCTTGGTCAGCTTGTTGACAGTAGCATCAATCAGGCTACTTTTGATATCTTCGATCTAAAGGCTCCTGACTTTCAGGGCAAGACACCGGTAGACCTTATAGCCGGATCGCCCAACGGGCCCTTTACCATGGATGTCTTCAGTGAAAGTTTTGAGTTGGTTGAGTTGGCGGAAGGAACCTCTGGAAAATTTGATGGAATGGAAGTGAGTCAGGCTTTCTGGGGAGGGGAGAAAAATACCAACCTGGAAGTGGCTAAAAGAAAAAACACGGATAAAAAATCCCGTTCCCGGCAACGATCCGCTAAAAGGAAAAAACTGGGCAAGAAAAAGGTAGGTGAAACCGCCTCCATTACCCTGAAAAACCCGCGCCGCATCCAGACGAGTGAATCGGGTTATCTTGGTTTTGCTCCGCCGCCGGAGAGCCGATAAGCAACTACTAGCCGTAGGGGCAAAGAGGCGGTGAGGCTAAGCGACCGCCGAAGGCGTGGAGCCTTTTTCCTTCCATGGGAGTGGGCGGCAAACAAAAGGTAGCCCAGTGTGAAATTTTCCCTCAGCCTTTACCCTTTCTACCCCATGCGGGGCACGAAGATTAATGAAGAGGGCATCACGCATGCCGCAGAGGGGTATTAAGAGCCTTTGCTCAACGAGTCCAGTGTGACGCTGGCATGCCCGCAATTGATTAGATATTCCGCATCGATAATGCTCAACCTGCCGTGTTGAGGGTCCTCCACATACTCCATTCCGTCAAATTTATTGCCGGTTTCAGGATTGCTTTTTAATTCGAGGAACCGGGTTTCAACCGGGTCTCGTCTGAGAAGTTTGAGGGCGGCTTCATCAAGTTTGAACCGCCTGTCCAGTTTTTCTAGCGCGGCCAGAGGTTCCATGCCTTCCGCCATGCCTTCTTTAATGTTTTCTTCCATTGAATTTTTTCTTTCCTGATGCCGTGCATGAGGGTAATCGGCCTGAGAGAAAACCATAAAATCCAGATCAAACCAGTAATTATTGATGAAGTCATCAAAGTTCACTTCGGCCCCGTTGCTCAAATGAATGTCCCGGGAGTTGCCGGGATCATCTCGAATCAAGCTGTTGTATACCTGAATGATATTGTGGACGGAGTCGTAGAGCACAGGCCAGTGATAGGCGCTGGCCGATTCGTGAGTGCGAAAGGAATCCATCACCTTGACGAGCGTAACCAGTGTGAAATGCATGTCCTCCATTTTCAGGAAGGCTGACGTCCAGGGAAAGCGGTTGGTATACCATTGCTTGACATCAGCCGGGTATTCCCGCCGGGAAGAGTCTTCCAGAGGCTGGTAATCGTTATCGATAAAACTCATAATGTCATCGATTTCCTTGTAGGCAAGGTCCAGTCCTGCCCGCACTACTGTGTAGGGAAACAGTTTGCGCTGGTATTCCATATACTGTTTCAATTCAGGGAGTTTGTCTTCTAATTCGTGTTGATGGTCTCTTTGGCCTATATCTTTAGCAAATATCAACATGGTGTGGTTATTACCTTTGGTTTTTTATTTTCCGGAATCAAAGCGCTGGCTGAACATTTTCAGCATGTTTAATTTTTCTTCAGCACTCATGTTTTCGACCATTTTGCCGGCTTCGGCCATTTGTTCGGGTGTCATATTTCCCAAGGCGTCCTTGGCAGCCTCCTGAAACCCTTTCAGGTTGTTGGCGGAACCCTCGGTCCAGGAAAACTCATCAGGGGATTCTGCGCTGGCAGGTTTGAAATCGATTTTTTCCCGCGAGCGGAACTCAAGATGGTTGCCAATGATCTTGCCGAAAATCTGTTGCTCCTGAAGTCTGTCCAGCACGCCTGCCAGCGGGGTTCCATTTCTTTTGCAGGCGTCATAAACGGGCTTGAAAGGAAGGCGGACAATCTTTTGCGGAAACCCGTTCTTGCGGATGGAGTGCTTGATGCTTTCTTCAACAGAATTCGATTCAGCTTCGCTCATGATAGCTCTCTATATTACAGTCTACTGTGTCTTAATATCAGATTACGTGTTGGTAGCTGGTTTGTTTTAGAATGTAGTATACTCCACGGACACCCAAAATTGTCATCGGCATATTTATTTTTATGGGAAAAGTCACCAGAAAAA
This sequence comes from uncultured Nitrospina sp., assembly GCA_950072225.1. Lineage (GTDB taxonomy): Bacteria > Nitrospinota > Nitrospinia > Nitrospinales > VA-1 > LS-NOB. The sequence goes on along the minus strand of CATMOP010000150.1, from coordinate 2,071 downwards.
CTGCGAAACCAAAGAAAAGCCGGACTGTTTCAGGTGCGGAAATTTCCCTTCGCCTTGCGCTGGCACAGGTCAATAGTCTGGTGGGTGGATTCAAGGCTAATGCCGAGAGCGTGAAGTCGATCTGCACCCAGGCGCGTAAAATGGGTGCAGATATCGTGCTGTTCCCGGAGTTGATGCTCACCGGCTACCCGCCGGAAGATTTATTGTTTAAAAAAAGTTTTATCGAAGATTGCAGGGAAACTTTAAAAAAAGTGGCACCCTTTACAAAGGGATTGACAGCCGTTATTGGGTTCGCCGAGCAAAAAGGCAAACATCTTTATAACTCCGCCGCCCTGATGTGCGACGGAAAACATGTCGCCACGTGCCGGAAAATGCTTCTGCCTAATTATGGAGTGTTCGACGAGAAACGCTATTTCACAGAGGGCGACGAACCCGTGCGCTTTTCCCTGAAGGGGGCGCAAATAGGACTGACCATCTGCGAAGACATTTGGCAAGAATCCGGGCCGGGAAAAACCTTGTGCCAAAAAGGCGGTGTAGACCTGCTTTTAAACATCTCTTCCTCTCCCTACCATAAGGGTAAAGCACGGAGAGAAATGATTATCAAACGGGCAAAATATTATAAATGCCCGATCGCCTATGTCAACCTGGTCGGGGGACAAGACGAATTGGTGTTTGACGGCCAAAGTCTTATCGTTGACGCTAAAGGAAAAATCATCGCCCAGGGTAACTCGTTTGAAGAAGAAATCATTTTTGCCAATATTACTCTGCCCGCAAAAGTAAACAAGCCGAAGGCTTCTGGGATCAAAAGCTATAAAGCACCTGCCTCGTTGTCGAAGGTCAAAAAGGTTGCCCCGCTGCCCCCATGTGCATACATGGAAAAATCGGAGGAGGAGGAAGTCTATTCCGCTTTGGTGCTGGGCACGCGCGATTATATTAAAAAAAATGGATTCTCCAAAGTGGTCTTGGGGTTGAGTGGCGGCATCGACTCATCCCTGACCGCGGCGATAGCGGTGGACGCTCTGGGACCCGACCAAGTGGTCGGGGTATTGATGCCGTCCCCCCATTCCTCAAAAGGCAGCGTCGACGACGCGTTGGCACTGGCGAAAAATCTGAAAATAAAAACCTTCACCTTTCACATCCTGGCGGCCATGAAGGCTTACGAGTACATTTTGAAAGAAAAGTTCTGGAGCACCGAGCCAGGTCTGGCGGAAGAGAACCTGCAGGCCCGCATTCGCGGCAACCTGTTGATGGCGCTTTCCAACAAATTTGGCTGGATGGTGTTGACCACCGGCAACAAAAGTGAAACCAGTATGGGTTATTGTACGCTTTATGGCGATATGGCAGGCGGATTCGCCGTGATCAAAGACGTTCCCAAAATCCTGGTTTACAAACTCGCCCGCTGGCTGAACCGGGAACAAGAAATTATCCCGCAAAATGTTTTGACCAAAGAACCTTCGGCAGAACTCAGACCGGGCCAAAGGGATACCGATTCGTTACCCCCCTATGATTTGCTCGACCCAGTTTTGTTGCGTTATATCGAAGAGGATTGTTCAATAGAAGAAATTAAAGTTTCAGGACTTTCCAAATCCGAAATCCAGCGCATCGCCCGATTGGTGGACCTTAATGAATACAAACGCCGGCAGGGTCCGCCGGGCGTGAAGATCACCCCCAAAGCCTTCGGCAAAGACCGGCGCCTTCCTATCACTACTGGCCGCCGCTAGAAGCGGGAGCGACGTGGCCTACTTCTGTCCTTTGTTGTATTTCTTATACTCAGCCACCAAAAAATCCTGGGTGTCCTTCTGGTCCTTGAATTGGCTGCGGATCCACTTCGAAATGCTATTTTTAAAATTATTCTATGACAGGGAATAAGCGCTCGGGAAGGAGTTGGGATAAATATTTTTCAACTTTGTGGAGCGAGCTGAGGCGAAGTAATGCTCGCTGGGTAAATCGTCCATGAATGAAGGGTCGCAGGCTATTCCCCAATTGGCTTTTTGTTTTAACCGGGTCAATTGCTCATTGTTCTGCGCCTGGGCGATTTCACCTTTTTTGACAGATTTATCCAGGTTTTTTT
>CATMOP010000149.1 GCA_950072225.1 uncultured Nitrospina sp. | reverse complement strand
ACTGGACCCACACCGAGAAGCTAACCTCGCCCGGTAGGTTGTCGCCCCCGCTGGCGGTAAACACCAGCACGCCAAGATTGGTGAGGAACAGCTGTTTTACCTTACCAGCCGCGGTATCTCGGAAGAAGAAGCGATGGCGATGATTGTTCGAGGTTTCATCGAACCGATCGCCAAGGAGTTACCGCTCGAGTATGCGGTTGAGTTGAACAGGTTGATCGAACTGGAGATGGAAGGATCAGTCGGGTAAGCCTGCAGCCGACTCCAAGCCCATACATGACGGACACTACCTCCACCAATGGTATAACTGAAGCGCTCAATTCCAGTGCCGTCGAGCGCCTTTCCATCGCGGAGCCAGACTGGCTCCGTAAGCGTCGTGAGCACGCTTGGAACGTCTACGAGCAAACCCCGATGCCCACCACCAAACTAGAGGAATGGCGCTACACTGATCTCCGGAAGAAGCTACAACTGAATGTGCTGAAGCTCTCCCAGGCCCCGGTCGCACCGGACAATTCCACCAAAAATATTAATAAGGATTGATTTCACATTCGGATCAGAAAGGATGATCTTGAAACCATTGGCAACTGTTTCTGCATTAGCAACACCGCCTACATCCAGGAAATTTGCAGGTTCACCCCCCGTGAGCTTGATAATATCCATGGTTGCCATCGCTAACCCTGCACCATTCACCATACAGCCTACGTTGCCGTCCAGATTAATATAATTTAGGTTATATTGACTGGCTAAAAGCTCTGCAGGATCTTCTTCACTCTTATCCCGGAGCTCCAGGAGTTCCTTATGGCGAAACAACCCGTTAGAATCAAGGTTCATCTTGGCATCCAGAGCAATAACCTGTTCCTGACTGGTCACTACCAACGGATTGATTTCCAAAAGGGAGCAGTTCAGATCGCTGAATACATTCCATAAAGAGGTAAAGATATCTACAGCTGAGGAAATCTGGCCATTAGCCAGTCCTAATTTTACAGCTAATTTTTCCCCCTGTTTTTCGGTGAATCCGTTTTCAGGGTTAATCCACTCTTTAATAATCTTTTCTGGAGTTTCGGCTGCAACCTTTTCAATTTCAACACCACCTTCAGTGGATACCATAAACACATATTGTCTGGCAGCCCGGTCCAGCACTATTCCTGCATAGAGTTCCCGTTGGATATTTACACCTTCTTCAATAAGAAGGCGCTGTACTTCTTTCCCTTCGCTTCCGGTCTGGTGAGTAACCAGGTTCATTCCCAGTATTTTGTTGGTTAATTCTTCTACTTCCAACCTGGAATGTGCCAGTTTCACTCCTCCGCCTTTTCCTCTGCCGCCGGCGTGTATCTGGGCTTTTACCACTACTGTTTCCGTATTGAGCTTGTCGTAGGCTTCCAGCGCTTCTTTTACGGAAAAAGCCGGATATCCTTCAGGTACAGTTACGCCGTAGCTGCGAAAGAGACCTTTTGCCTGATATTCGTGAATTTTCATGCTGCCGGTAAATTTCCAGAGAAAATAGTTGTGCCTGCCTGGTTATTCATTGCTTTTGTAATATTTTGTATATTTGTGATAACGGCCTTGCTTCCGCCGTGTTTCAGGAAATGAACCGCAGACCGAATTTTCGGGCCCATACTTCCTTTTTGAAAGTGTCCTTCCTCTTCGTATTGCTTTGCTTCTGCAGCGGTCATTTGAAGGATGGGTTCTTGTTGTGGTGTTTTAAAATATAAATAGACTTGGTCAATATCGGTAATAATATAATACTCCTGGGCACGAATTACCCATCCAAGTTTTGCAGCTGTAAGATCTTTATCAATCACTGCGTCCAGTCCTTCGAGATTGTAGTCTTTATCGTTGTAGACAGGAATGCCTCCACCACCTGCGGCCAGGACGACGATTCCTTTTTCTACAAGAGTGCTGATGCTGATGCCATGCATGACGTATTCTGGATCAGGGGAGGGAACCACCCGACGCCATTGACCAGGTTCCTGTTCCTTAATTGTCCAGCCGAATTTTTTCGCAAGGGCTTCTGCTTCTTTCTTTGGATACCGTTTCCCAATGTATTTAGTTGGGTTGGAAATTGACGGATCATCTTCATGTACCCGCACCTGTGTAACAAGTGTAACCACTTCCCGATCAACTTTCTCACCCCTGAGAGCATTTTGGAGGGATTGCTGGATCATATAACCGATTGTGCCCTGTGTTCCGGCTACGCAAACGCCTAATGGAAGAGGTGGGACAGTGTTGTGAGTTAAATCCATTCGCAAAAGTTCATGGCCTACCTGTGGCCCATTTCCATGTGTCAGGCAGATATTATACCCTCTCCGGACAAATTCCATGATTTCTACCATACTTTCCCGTGTATGTAAAAATTGCTCAGCAATTGTACCCGCTTCCCCTTTTGGAGATAAGGCGTTTCCGCCCAGTGCAATGAGGCATGTTTTCGTCATTAAAAATATGTTTTCAACATATCGGTTAAAGTCGGTTTTCCGATTTCCTGCAGGCTGTAAGCAACTCTCACTGATGGCTGTTTGATGTCAATGATCCGGCGCAGATCGATGGGTGTTCCAATGATGACAACGTCGCAATCAGTTTTCGCGATAGTTGTTTCCAAATCCTTAATCTGCTCACCACCGTATCCCATGGCAGGGAGAAGGGTGCCAATATCCGGGTAATGATCAAATGTTTCCTGGAGTCTTCCTGTGAGATAGGGTCTTGGGTCTACGACTTCACTTGCACCAAATTTTTCTGCAGCGACCATACCCGCTCCGTAAGACATTTCACCGTGGGTCAGGGTTGGGCCATCTTCCACAACAAGGGCTTTTTTCCCGAAGATAAGGGAAGGATCTTCAACCTTGATGGGTGAAGCACAATCGACAATCTTTGCATCAGGATTGGCCTCCCGTATATTCCAGCGAACCTCATCTATAGATTCAGGGTCAGCCGTATCTATTTTATTAATGACTACCACATCAGCCAGAAGCAGGTTCGTCTCACCGGGATAGTATGCCAGTTCATGCCCGGGACGGTGTGGATCTGTTACTACAATTAACAGGTCGGACTTATAAAACGGCATGTCATTGTTTCCGCCATCCCAGAGGATGATATCAGCTTCTTTCTCAGCTTCCCGCACAATGGCTTCATAATCGACCCCGGCATAGACAATTGTTCCGGTGCTGATATGGGGCTCATATTCTTCCATTTCTTCAATTGTACAATCGTGTTTCTTCAGGTCATCAAGTGTAGCAAAACGCTGTACTGCCTGCTTTGCAAGATCTCCATAGGGCATTGGGTGGCGGATAGCTGCCACTTTTTTCCCGCTGTTTTTCAGGATTTCTGCAACATGGCGGGTGGTCTGGCTTTTTCCGCATCCTGTACGAACCGCGCACACAGAGATTACAGGCTTGGTTGACTTTATCATGGTAGGACCGCCACCCAGCACCTTGAAATGTGCCCCGGCAGCTATCACCTTTGAAGCTTTATGCATCACATCTTCATGAGAAATATCAGAATAGGAAAAAACAACCTCCGTGATATCCAGCTCCTTAATGAGTGATTCAAGTTTACTTTCATCATGAATGGGGATTCCATCCGGATAGAGATCACCTGCCAATTCAGGGGGATACACCCTTCCTTCGATATCAGGGATTTGAGTAGCAGTGAATGCTAATACATCATAGAGCTCATTGGATCGGTACATCACGTTGAAATTGTGAAAATCCCTTCCGGCTGCACCCATAATTATTGTATTAATACGTTTCATTGTATTCCTTTCAAATTTTTTTGTTAAATGGTAGAGTAATTAAAAAGAAGGATGGTTTTTAACTGAAACCAAAGTGCTGCCTGAAGGCTATAATTTGGAAAAAATATTTTTTCATTTCTCTTCCATGAAAGGATACCTGTAATCTTTTGGTGGTTCATAGGTTTCTTTGATGGTCCTCTGGGACACCCAGCGGACAAGGTTAAACATGGACCCGGCCTTATCGTTGGTCCCGGACGCACGACCGCCGCCAAATGGCTGCTGTCCAACCACTGCACCTGTGGGCTTGTCATTGATATAAAAATTACCTGCGGAATGATTGAGGGCTTTTGATGCTTGTCTGATGGCCTCCCGGTCTTTTGCAAATACTGCTCCCGTAAGAGCGTAAGGGGAGGTTGAGTCTACCAATTTCAATGTTTTGTCCCAATCCTTTGGATCGTAAATATAAATAGTGAGGACCGGGCCGAAAATTTCTTCTTCCATAGTCTTAAAATTGGGATCTGTGGTTACAACTGTAGTGGGTTCAATAAAATAGCCGGTGGAATCATCATATTTCCCGCCGGAGATAATCTCAGCATCATCAGCATTTTTTACATAATCAATATAGCCGCTAATCGTATCAAAAGCGGACTTATCAATCACAGCATTCACGAAATTAGTAAAATCTTCCGGGTCACCCATTTTGATGGTAGCAACCTCTGAAAGATATTTTGTTTTTACACCATCCCAAATAGTGTTGGGGATATAGGCACGGGAGAGAGCGGAACATTTTTGTCCCTGGAATTCAAAGGCACCCCGAACCATCGCTGTGGCAAGCCCATCTATATCGGCAGTCTTGTGGGCAATACAGAAATCCTTTCCGCCTGTTTCTCCCACAATCCGCGGATAGGATTTGTAGTTTTCAATGTTGTTTCCTACTGTGGTCCACATATTCTGAAATACTGCTGTGGAACCGGTCAAATGAACTCCGGCCAGGGCAGGATGCTTCATCACCATTGGGCCCACTGTTGACCCTGACCCAGGAATAAAATTTATGACCCCATCCGGCAGGCCTGCTTCCTTAAACAGTTTCATGAGAAAATAGGCGGGATACACAGCGCTGGATGCAGGCTTCCAGAGCGCTACATTACCCATGAGGGTTGGAGCTGTAGGCAGGTTCCCTGCAATACTGGTAAAATTAAAGGGTGTCACTGCAAAGACAAATCCCTCCAGCGCCCGGTGTTCAGTGGTATTTTTTATCCCATCAGGGGAGTACATGGGCTGGTGCTTATATAATTCCTGGGCGAACCAGGCATTAAAATTCCAAAAATCTATGAGCTCACAGGCTGAATCGATTTCCGCCTGGAAAGCGTTCTTGCTCATGTTCAACATGGTAGCAGCATTGATAACATCACGGTAAGGCCCTGCCAAAAGTTTAGCCATTCTCAGAAAAATTTCCGCCCTGTACTCCAATGATTGTGATGACCATTCTTTCCAGGCGTCAAGCGCAGATTCTATTGCCATTTTCACTTCTTTTTCGCCTGCTTTGTGGTAGGTAGCCAGCACGTGTTTATGATTATGGGGCATAACGCAGGTTCCGGTTACTCCTGTTTTAATCTCCTTTCCACCGATGATGAGGGGTATTTCAACCTGGGTGGATTTAAGCTCCTCCAGTTTTCTTTTCAAGGCTTCCCGCTCTGGTGAACTGGGAGCATAGGACCTTATGGGCTCATTAGTGGGATCGGGTATAGCTTCAGTCATATTTACCATGTGATAGTGTTATAAAAATTCTGGCGAATTTACCGGAACAGTTCCATGTAAATCAAGCCTAGCAATGATTCAAAAGGAAAGTCTGTTGATTTATTTGCAAAAGGTTAGCTGATTGGGAAAAAAGGGGATTTAGGGGTAAATTAGCTAGATGAAACGCTTTTTACTTATACCATTAGTCTTATTTTTGTCTT
>CATMOP010000148.1 GCA_950072225.1 uncultured Nitrospina sp. | reverse complement strand
CTGCAATTGTAGAAGAGTGGGAAAAAAATAATTGATTCCTCTGGGTAAATTGAAGAGATGAATAATCTATACGAAAAAGCACTGGATGGCCTTTCAATTGAAGATCCCGTGAAATCATTTTTTGATTGGTGTATTGAGCGGGAGAATATTAGGGTCAAACGTGAAAAAGGGATTGCTGCTCCCTGGACAGATGATCCTATTTTTCAAAAAGGTCGTTTTCTTAACACCTTTCGTGAGGATGATAGGGGTTCAAAGGCCGTGCAGAGATTCTGTGCGCCACTAAAGGATTCCCTCCCTGATTTAGTTCATGCTTTGTTTTTTGCGAGATGGTGCAATAAGGATACCACGTTGGATTTGCTGGACCCGTCGATTTTGAAACAGACAAAGAACCTAAAAGAATTTTTGCTAAATAGTGTTCCACAACCCTGGTTTTCTGCAGTATATCCAGTTGTTTCGATGCATTGGGAAGGAAAAGTCTATGACAGATTTGAGGCCTGTACCGATTTATTACCTGTACTTGTCGATTTCCTTGTGAAGTGCATTAAAGCATCAGATGGAAATGTTGTTACTGCAACCGAAATGATTAATAACAAATTTGGGATGAGCAATGATTTTCCAATTTTTATGGCGGTCATTGATATCTCCTGGTTTGACCCAGAAACGATAAAACCAGATACCCCTGTTCCGTCAGGAATTGGTGCAATACCCTACTTAGACCGATTGCAAGATCATCTTGGGCTTGAAGACCACCATGCCACCGCTTTGAAAATGGTAGAATTACAAGCTCAATATTGGCCGAATTCTCCTCGGAAATTTACACCTGTGGATATCGAATACCTTTCGTGTGAGTGTCGAAAGTATTTTAGTTATGTCAATGGAACAAAAAAGTTTGAGGGGAAAAATGTTTTCACTCCGAAAGGAAACTTCAATTAATAAAGACGTTGATTATTCTTACGGGGGGTAAAGAGGGTATTTCATTTCAGATGAACCAATTAAAGGTAATTTTCGTCCAGTTATGGTTTTTATCCTATAATGAGTTTTAAATTTCTGCTTCTCAAAGAGTTGACTTGTTCTTATTCGCTACAAATTGATTCCTCTGAGTAGATTGAAAAGATGCACAGCCTTGGCTTTCTTTGTTTGACTACTTACATGGTGAGCGCAGGTAAATGATTGGGGTGAATAATCGCAGTCAGCCACCTCAATACTCTCCACTGCTCCGGTTCCCTCTCTGTCCTCTTTTGTTGAAGTTCCCTCCGGTTCACCTCTAAAAGCACTCTCCTTCGCAGTTCCGGTCATTCGGAGACAGGAAAACGCACAGCTCCCCTGCACAGGAATAATAAGTGAATGGAAAGGGAAAAGGAAAATGTCCACAATTCTTCCTTTCCTGTCTTAGATTCTTGTTTCTTGCGAAAGCAAAGAAAGGGAAAAAAGTAGTATTTTGTTCGAATAAAAGTGAATCAAAATGGATGGTTTTAACACACAAATAAGTGTTAATATCACTAGGAATCGTGAAAATAAATCAATGAAGTATTCAATCCTCACTAATTTTATTAAAGGTGAATCCAGTCCCTCCAATGGGAAGTTTCTTGACGTATTCAACCCGCTGAATGGCGAGGTCATTACTCAGGTACCGCTATCTTCGGCTGATGTAGTGGATGATGCTGTTGCTGGAGCAAAACAGGCGTTTCCTAATTGGGCTAACTTATCTCTTAAGGATAGGGCACAAATCATTTTTCGATACCGTCACCTTTTGGAAAAAAACTTTGAAGAACTTGCAGCGCTGATTACCGAGGAAAATGGAAAAACCATAGATGAGGCACGCGCGGAGGTAAGCGTCTCCATCGAGATGGCAGAGTTTGCTACTTCTCTTCCACAGATTTGCTTGGGAGAAGTAGAAATGGTAAGCCGCGGTGTAGAATGTCGCTCTGAAAGGTATCCCCTCGGAGTGGTAGCCAGTATTACCCCTTTTAATTTTCCCAATATGGTACCGAACTGGACAATTCCCAACGCCATCACCCTGGGAAATACAATGATACTGAAGGCATCGGAACAGGTTCCGTTGAGTGCGAACCGTATTGCTGAATTATTTTCCGACGCAGGATTGCCGGAAGGTGTATTAAATGTTGTTCATGGCGGCAGGGAAACAGTAGAAGCTATCTGTGAGAATCCGGGGATAGACGCGGTTACTTTTGTAGGGTCTACCAAAGTGGCAAAAATTGTATATAAAAAAGCAAGTGGAAATTTTAAACGGGTTTTATGTCTTGGAGGAGCAAAAAACCATCTCATTGTTCTTCCGGATGCGAATGAAGAAATGACTGCTACCAACGTAGCGGCATCCATGACAGGATGTGCCGGTCAGCGATGTATGGCTGCTTCTGCCATGGTGGCTGTCGGGAATATAGACTCAATTATCACTAGCCTTTGCGAAGAAGTGAAGAAAATTGTTCCCGGGGAGAATCTGGGAGCTGTAATCTCAAAGCAGGCACAAGAACGGATAGAAAGTTATATCACGGAAGCTGAATCGGAAGGCGCCAAAATTCTGGTGGATGGCCGCGGGGTTACTGTCAATGGTAAAGAAAATGGATATTATGTTGGACCGACGGTGATTGATTTTGTCACACCGGATATGAAAATTGCCACGGAAGAAGTGTTTGGTCCTGTACTGGCAATTATGAGAGCTGACACCGTGGACGAAGCCCTGAAGATTGAAAACAATTCCCCTTACGGTAACGCAGCATCGGTTTTTACTCAATCGGGAAGCCTGGCAAATTATGTGGCAGAACGTGCCAGCGCTGGTATGATCGGCGTCAACATTGGCGTTCCAGTTCCACGGGAACCCTTCTCTTTTGGCGGCTGGAATGAATCCAAATTCGGTACAGGAGACATTACCGGGAAAAGCTCCATTGAGTTTTGGACCAAGCTGAAAAAAACCACGACCAAGTGGAACCCAGAAGCCAGAACAAATTGGATGAGTTGATTAGTTCGATCCCTTATATATTTTCTATTAAATCCGGAAATTAATTATGGTGAACCAGAACAAAAATAATAACCTGTTGTACGGTATTGATGATAAACCGCCTATGGTTGAGACCGTCGTTCTGGGCTTGCAGCACTACCTCACTATGTTTGGTTCTACTTTGGCAATACCGCTTATCCTGAGTAAGCCTCTTGGGTTAGAAGACAAACCGGTGGAGTTAGGATGGCTGATTGCCACCATGTTTTTCGTCAGCGGAATAACGACACTGCTCCAGACGACCTGGGGCAACCGCCTTCCCATTGTACAAGGTGGAACGTTTTCCTTCCTGGCGCCAACTATTGCCGTCTGCGGGATGGCTGCTTTGAACAATGTCGGCTGGGAGGTGCGGATGCAGCACGTTCAGGGTGCTATCATTGCCGGCTCTGTTTTTGAAATTGGTATTGGTGTTACAGGACTGGTCGGGAAACTTCTTCGTTTTGTTGGGCCCATCACCATCGCTCCAACGATTGCGCTTATTGGTTTGGCTCTCTTTAAATTTGGTGCTCCCATGGCAGGAACACACTGGCCAATTGGCGGATTGACAATTATTCTCATAATACTCTTCAGTCAATATCTTAAATCCAGATACCGTTCAATTGAACTTTATCCCATTCTATTGGCGATTCTGACGGCGTGGGCAGTGGCAGCAATTTTTACAATCTTGGGTGTTTTCACAGAAAGCCACCCGTCTTTTACTAGTATGGAAAATCTGAAAAATGCACCCTGGTTTCGGGTACCATATCCGTTGCAGTGGGGGATTCCGCAGTTTGGAATAGCTGCTTTTGTAGGGATGCTGGCCGGGTACATTGCGTCCATTGTAGAATCGATAGGAGATTACTATGCCTGTGCCAGGCTCAGCGGTGCAGAAATACCCAATGAGCGAACTATAAACCGGGGGATTACTTTCGAGGGTATTGGATGTTTTATAGCTGGAATTTTTGGTACGGGAAACGGTACCACCTCCTACAGCGAAAATATCGGCGCCATCGGACTGACACGGGTAGGATCGAGAAGAGTGGTTCAGGCCGGAGCCATCATCATGATCCTGCTGGGAACGGTTTCAAAGTTTGGCGCACTTTTTACCACTATTCCAAGTCCGATTGTGGGCGGTATGTATTGCGCTATGTTCGGGATGATCACTGCTGTGGGACTGTCTAATCTCCAGTTCGTGGACCTGAATTCTACCCGGAATCTTTTTATTTTAGGTTTTGCGTTTTTCATGGGGTTGAGTGTGCCGGAGTATTTTGCTTCTCATCCTTTAACACTTGAAACTGAATGGTTGGCAAACATAATCAATACCCTGGGAAGTACCGGTATGGCAGTAGGCGCTTTTATTGCTCTTTTACTGGACAACACTGTCCCGGGAACTGATGAGGAGCGGGGACTGACCGCCTGGGGACGTACGTAATAAAGGATTAATTGGACAGGAGAATTACAAAATGTCACTGCTAATAAAAAACGGTCGAGTCATTACAGCGGTAGATGATTACAAGGGAGATATTTTTGTTGAAAGTGAACAGGTTAACCTGATAGGAAAAAATCTGGATGTGAAGGCTGACAGGGTCATCGATGCCCAGGGCAAATACGTAATTCCCGGCGGGATAGATCCACATACTCACCTTGACATGCCATTTGCCGGTACGGTTTCCGCAGATGATTTCGAAACAGGAACACGGGCAGCGGCTCATGGAGGTACTACCACACTGATTGACTTTGCGATCCAGACAAAAGGACATTCCACCCTGGAGGCACTGGAAACCTGGCACAAAAAGGCGGAAGGAAAGACGGCGATAGACTATGGTTTCCACATGATCATCACTGATCTGGAAGACGACCGAGTGCCGGAAATGCGAACACTTGCAGACGAAGGGGTTACATCTTATAAATTATTTATGGCTTATCCCGGCGTACTTTATGCTGATGATGCTACACTCTTTCGCGCCATGCGAAAAGCAGGACAAGACGGAACGGTAATCTGTATGCATGCAGAAAACGGAATTGTCATTGATGAAATTGTGAAAAGTGCACTTGCTGAAGGAAAAACTGGCCCGAAATGGCATGCTCTCACACGTCCCACCAGAATGGAAGCTGAAGGGGTCCATAGATCCATCGCTATTGCAGAAGTTGCCGATGTTCCTGTGTATATTGTTCATTTATCTTCCGCTGATGCTCTGGAACAGGTAGTGCTGGCGAGGGACAGAGGCGCTCATGTTTTCGCTGAAACTTGTCCCCAGTACCTCTTTCTCGATCACTCCTACTACGAACAGGAAGGATTTGAAGGAGCAAAATATGTCATGACGCCACCCCTACGGGAAAAGTGGAATCAGAAAGAACTTTGGAGAGGATTGCAGATGGGTGATTTGATGTCCATTTCCACTGACCACTGTCCCTTCTGTTTTAAGGAACAAAAAGAGATGGGCATAAATGATTTTTCTAAAATTCCAAATGGGGGCCCGGGAGTAGAAAACCGGATGAGCCTGGTCTTTAATGGAGGAGTGGTTGAAGGGCGAATTTCCCTTAACAGATTTGTAGAGTTAACTTCAACTGCATCAGCTAAAATGTTCGGATTATTTCCAAAAAAGGGAACAATTGCTGTTGGAAGTGATGCGGACATTGTAATTTTTAATCCGGACAGAAAAGAGACCATTAGTGTGAATAATTCCGTGACACATCACATGAATGTGGACTATAAC
>CATMOP010000147.1 GCA_950072225.1 uncultured Nitrospina sp. | reverse complement strand
TTAAATCGGCTCCCCTTTCCAATAAATGCGTCGCGAAGGCGTGTCTCAAGGTATGCGGGGACACCGTGGTTTTAATATCGCACTGGCGCACGTACCCTTTTAATAGTTTCCAGAACCCCTGCCGGGTCATGGCTTTGGACCGCCGGGTCAGGAATAACTCTTCCACCCTTTGCCCCCTCGCCAGAACAGGCCGAGAATTCAATAAATAGTCCTCCAGAGACCTTCTTGCAACCATCCCTATCGGTACAATACGTTCTTTGGCTCCCTTTCCCATGGTTCTCAGGCTACCGGTAACCAAATCCAAATTATGCCCTTTTATCGATATCAGTTCTGAGACACGCATTCCCGTTGCGTATAAAACCTCCAGCATGGCCTGATTTCGCAAACCAATGGGGGTGTCCAGAACAGGGCAACGCAAAAGCCTGTCCACTTCGGCCAAGGACAGGATATCGGGAAGCTTTCTCCACCGGCGCGGAGTTTCTAAAATCTCTGCGGGATTTTCTTTGAGTAGTTTATCCTCACATAAATAACGGAAAAGGGATTTGATCGATGACAAACTTCGGGCAATGGAAGTTGGCGACAATCCCTCCTCCCGCAATAATAGAAGAAACCCGCGAATTTGCGCAGTTGTCACAGAAGACACTGCAATTGCAGGAAATGCCCTGGCAAATCGCTTCAGATCCCGACAATAACCTGAAACTGTGTGAGGCGAATGTCTTTTTTCAATGCGTAAATATTCTGAAAATTCTCGAATTAAGGTATCCATGGGAAAATTATGCTATAAATTTCAATAAGTTACAATTATTATTTTGGTTTTTTTCCTGCAATCTGTTAAGCTAAGTCATTATTAATCATGGACAGAATGTCAGGACAATGAAATTAACCCCTTATTGGTTTATACCCTTCCATAAGCTCCGGATCGCTTGACCTCTCCCCCGTGGCAGAATCGTTGCTGAAATCCTACTGCCCGCTTATTTAGCATTCATTAAATTGCATTCAAACTTAAACTTTTTATATAACAGGCAACTATTGTGAATCAGGAATCAATCAGAAATATTGGAATCATTGCCCATGTTGATCATGGGAAGACCACATTGGTCGATTGCCTTCTTAAACAGAGCGGAATGTTCCGGGACAATGAACTCTCGGGAACCTGCATCATGGACACCAACGAATTGGAGAGAGAACGGGGAATCACTATTTTTTCCAAAAACGCGGCGATAAAATATAAGGGTTATAAGATCAATATCGTAGATACGCCTGGCCATGCGGATTTCGGCGGGGAGGTAGAACGAATTCTAAAAATGGTCAATGGGGTCCTGCTTCTTATAGATGCCGTAGAGGGTCCTATGCCACAAACACGGTTTGTATTGAAAAAATCTCTCGATTTGGGGCTCAAACCCATTGTTGTTATAAACAAAATCGACCGCCCTGCGGCACGGATTGAAAAAGTGGTCGATGAAGTTTTTGACCTGTTTGTAGAACTTGGTGCAAATGACGAACAATTGGACTTCCCCATCATTTACACTTCGGCCAAGCAGGGAATTTCAAGAATCAATCCCGAAGACCCTGACCGGGATATTACCCCTCTTCTTGACCTTATCATCGAAAAAGTTCCTTCTCATCAGGGGGATCCCGATGGTCCTTTTCAAATGTTGGTATCCTCCATGGATTATGACGATTACGTCGGAAGGATCGCGATTGGGAAAATCACACGGGGACAGATCAAGATAAAAACCCCCTATACCCAGATTGACCGGCAGGGAGATATGAAGACCTTTACCCCTTCCAAATTATACTGTTTTGAAGGGTTGAAAAAAGTGGAATCAACGTCAGCGGTCACCGGGGACATTATTGGCATCGCCGGAATGAAAGAAGTGGAAATTGGGGAAACCATTGCGGACTCAAGTTCCCCGGAACCCCTTCCGGTCATTGAAATTGACGAACCCACTCTGGCTATTCATTTTTGTTCCAACACCTCGCCTTTCGCGGGACAGGAAGGCGAATTTGTCACTTCCCGGCAATTACGCGATCGTTTATTTAGGGAAATCCGCTCCAACGTTTCTCTCAGGGTGGAGGAAACCGATATGCAGGACACCTTCAAGGTATCCGGGCGGGGTGAGTTGCATTTAACTATTTTGATAGAAACGATGCGGCGTGAAGGCTATGAGTTTTCCATTTCCCGGCCAGAAGTTTTAATCAAAAACATTGATGGAGTTCCCCACGAACCGGAAGAGTTTGTGATGCTGGATATTGAAGACACTTGTGTGGGGCCCATTATGGAAGCCATGGGACAACGAAAAGCCAGCCTAAAAAACATGATTCAAGGGGAAGCCCTTGTGCGGCTTGAATTCGTTATTCCCACACGTGGACTTTTTGGGTTTCGTTCAGAATTTCTCACGCTAACCAAAGGCACGGGAATCATCAATCGTAATTTTCATAACTTCACCAAGCATTGCGGTGAAATCGCCCAGCGCACCACCGGAGTTTTAATTGCCATGGAAAGCGGGAAAACAACCGGTTTCTCCCTATTCAATTTACAGGAAAGAGGTTCCATGTTTCTCGGACCTGCCGAGAAAGTTTATACCGGGATGATTGTCGGAGCAAACAATAAAGATAACGATCTGGTGGTTAATATTTGCAAGGAGAAAAAGTTAAGTAATATGCGCGCCTCCGGTTCTGATGTGAATATCATTCTTACGCCGCCATTATTAATGAGCCTGGAACAGATTCTTGGTTTTCTGAATGAAGACGAATTGGCGGAGATCACTCCGAAAAGCATTCGTTTGAGAAAAAAGATCCTGAACGAAAATGATAGAAAAAAATTTGGAAGAGCGCGCAATGCCATTCCCGTTTCCGTGTCTTGATTGTTCCATTTCAATTGCCCGGATTTTCGAAATGATGTAGAATCAGCCACCTTTCATATGTCGAGGATTATTTTTGAACAACATCAATTCATCTTTCAAGTCCCCAAAACTTTTTCGGTAAACCAATCCATCACAAATTATAAACCGGGATGATATTTATCCGGTAATTGGATTCCTATGGAACGTACAACCCTCGTTCAACACATCAGACAGCAGGAAAAAGCTAATCCCGGAGCAACCGGTGAGTTCAGCAGCCTGATGAATGAAATTATGGTGGCGGCCAAGATTATATCTCTTCAGGTCAATAGCGCTGGGATTGGGGAGGATATCTTCGGGCTTACCGGAAAAATAAATATTCATGGAGAAGAAGTTAAAAAACTGGATGAGTTTTCTGACATTACTTTCACTAAGATTATAGGTCAGTCTGGCACAGTATGCGCGATCACCTCGGAAGAAAAGGAAGAGCCTTTTATAATTCCCATTGAAGACGACCGTGGAAAATATATTTTCATGATGGATCCTCTGGATGGGTCTTCCAACATTGATGTCAATGTCAATATCGGTACAATATTTTCTATTTACAGGAAGAAAAGTTTAGGCGATATCGTCACGGACGAAGATCTCATGCAAAAAGGTGAGGACCAAATTGCCGCAGGTTACATTGTATATGGTTCCAGCACGATTTTTGTCTACACATCCGGTCAAGGTGTCCACGGGTTTACGCTTGACCCGACACTAGGTGAGTTTTTTCTCTCTCATCCCGATCTGGTTATCCCTGAGCGGGGCTCCACCTATAGTATCAACGAAGGCAACTGGGTGATTTGGGATGAATCACAAAAGGACTTGGTGGCTTATTTAAAGGAAGACGACCCCTCTACAGGGCGGCCCTATAAATTACGTTACATAGGTTCATTGGTGGCAGATTTTCACAGGACTTTATTGAAGGGTGGAATCTTCATGTATCCAAAAGATACGAAAAGCCCAAAAGGAAAATTGCGGTTCTCCTTTGAAGCAGCACCCTTGGCTTTCATCGTGGAACAAGCCGGAGGAAAAGCTTCAACAGGAAACCAACGGATTCTGGATATTACTCCAACCAGTATTCACGACCGCTTGCCTCTCTTCATCGGCAGTAAAAATGATGTGGAAATGTCAGAAAAACGCCTCGCCGCTACGGTAAATAAGGGCAGTTGGTTCAAATGGTTGAGCGGATAATCGGCGAACCGCCGGTGGCAATGCCCGGAAGAAATGGGCAATAACTTTTACAGTGCTCAATTCGTATTGGCGGCTTAATAAACTATCGCTATTTGCCTCCCTCGATTGAGGGTGGTTAGCAACAACTCATCTGAACTGAAAGAGTTCCTGCCCAGTTGTAGCCCTCCGGGGCATGAAAGCTAATGAAGAGATATCACGCCCCTGCGGCGAGCAGTCGCCAGGGGATAGTCAGTATAAAACCTATCAATTATGAAAATTCAAAGCATACGCGGTGTTAAAGATATCCTGCCCGATGAAATCTGGAAATGGCAGTACATCGAGTCTGTTGCACATAATATTTTTCCGCGATACGGCTTCAGGGAAATCCGCCTTCCCATTTTTGAAGACACCCGATTGTTTTCACGTAGCATTGGCGAAGCCACGGATATCGTAGAAAAGGAAATGTACACTTTTAATGATCGTGGAGGCGACTCCATCACACTGCGACCAGAAGGAACCGCTTCAGTCGTTCGCGCCTATGTGCAACACAAGATGTGCAATCCTCCTTCTGTGCTCAAAATGTTTTATATCGGCCCCATGTTTCGTTATGAGCGACCACAAGCGGGCCGGTTGAGGCAATTCAATCAAATTGGGGTAGAGGCCATGGGCTCACCCAGTCCGATTGTCGATGTAGAAGTGATGACTATGCTAATGGAGTTTTTCAGAGAACTGGGTCTCAACAACATTAAACTTGAGATAAATAGCCTGGGGAGCCAGGAGTGCAGACCCCGCTATCGGGAACTCTTAAAGGCAGAAATAGAAAAATCTCTAGATCAGCTTTGTTCCAACTGCAAAGCAAGATACCAGCGTAACCCCTTACGAGTCCTAGATTGCAAGGTGGAACAATGCGGTAAGGTCGCTGTAGGTCTGCCAAAAATAATCGATCACCTGGATGCGGCCAGTGCCGAACATTTCTCGGAAGTCCGTTCCCTTCTGGATTCTGCCAGTACCCCCTACTCTGTAAATGCCAGCCTGGTTCGTGGTTTGGATTATTACAACCGAACCGCGTTTGAGGTCACCTCAAAAAATTTAGGCGCTCAAAACGCAATTTGTGGTGGGGGTCGTTACGACACCCTGGTAGAAGAACTGGATGGTCCCTCCACGCCTTGTTTCGGTTTTGCCCTGGGTCTGGAACGACTTGTCTCTCTGGTACCTTTTAACGACATGAAAAACTTGCAAAAATATCCGGATGTTTTTATCGTCTGCCTGGGTGAGGAAACAAAAACTACCGGCTTTCAGATTGCACACGAACTGCGATTAAAAGGATTCTGGGTAGAAAGAGATTATGAAATGGGGAGCATGAAAAGCCAAATGCGTAAGGCCAATAAATCGCAGTCCCGATTTTCTCTTATTCTTGGAGAAAACGAAATCCGTTCCGGCAAATTTGTATTGAAACATATGGAAACGGGTGAGCAAATAGAATGTCCTGTCGAGGAACTGGCAACAGAAATCGCCAAACTCTCCGCCGATTCGTAATAGTTTTCGTCTGGCAAAACTTTTTCAATAATTTAGCATCCTAACTTCATAGGTCGGGAAAGCCTGAATGATTGACCCCTCTTAATGACTGTGCTAAGTTAACCCGACATAAGCGCTACTTAAAAAAATTATGGCTAGTAAAGAATT
>CATMOP010000146.1 GCA_950072225.1 uncultured Nitrospina sp. | reverse complement strand
AAAAATCACATCCCAACCAAAACCATTTTCTCCACGGATCCTGTCTGAAATAGTTCCATTCACTTCGCCAAGGGCAATTTGCATGTTTTTCCCGTCATAAACAGCGAAACAGCATATCGCTGTTGCTGACCGATCATCAAAATCCTTGACCATCTTCAACATCCCCTGACAACCCACCGTTTCTTCAAACCATTTGACCAATGCACCGGGCAAACCATTCCAGGCATGGAACACCAATCCAGAGTCTTCCACCATCACCGGGCATTGCAAAGCTGAATAGGCTTGCTGGGCTTTGTGTCGAACCACATCATCCAGGTCCGGGGTCTGGATTTCAATAAGGCCTGGAACTGAAACCGGTTCAAGGGTGAGGTTAAGAATTTCTCCGGCTTCCCTCACCTTATTGGGGTTTCCTGTTACAAACTTATATTTGCTCAACATAGAGACTCCTAAATGGTATCATCACAAAAAAAACAAACAGCCAAGTGTCTCTTGTCCGTCATGAGGTCCTGTGTTATACATTGACCTTTTCCATTATACCGATACCTCTATGTCCATTGTTTGCCAGTTTAAACTGATGAAATCACTTATCCGATTTTTCACCTATTCTTTTTTTCTCGTTTTTCTCAACTCATGCGGCCCTATTTTCGAGGTGGATGCCGATGTGCAGGCCAGACAGGCACTTCTTGACCTGATAGAAATTCAGGAAAAGTTTTATCAGGAAAACAAAAGATATGCCACCCGCTTCTCGGAAATGGAAAAATACAATCTCAAATATCATTCTGGCATCGTCTACCTTGAAATAGAATCTGCGGGAAAGGATAAATACAGGGCAATTTCCCTGCCTGCGGAATCGACCACCGCTCGGGTATTTGCTTTTGACACCGACCAAGGCGGGTTTTATGAAATGGAGGCAGACGAAGTTTCCAAATATGTCCTAGGAGCATTTAGACATATCCGCGATGAAAAACGCAAAAAGGATATAAATGAATTGATCGCCTGGATTTTAATTGCGGGAATGGGTTATCTCGGATTACGTTTTTATTCCCGATACCAATCCCAGGAAAACAATCCAGCACTTTGGGCCTATATCTTGTGTTTGCCGCCTTTAGGTTGGTCGGTCGCCCTTCTTGGCAACATGGATGCAGATGTGGTGTTCACCAGTTTCATCGCTCAATCCACTTGGGCTTGTTTAGGGTTGGCTCTATTGGCTTTGGGTTTGGGAAGCATTTGGTTGAAGAAAAACATTAACCTTCCTCCCCCTGCGCCTTTGTTAAGCTTGGTGGCATGTACATTGGTTATATCCTTGTTAAGCACCGGAATCATGGTGTATATGCTGAAAACTTTTGCATGATAAAATAAATGAACAACCCCGCCGCAAGCGGACGCGGAGAGCCTCCGCTGGCGTGAGTAATGGCTTTAAAGCGAGCAAACGTTCACTCGGCTCTACCAGCCATTGCTTATTGTTCCCACGCCGAGTGTGAGGGTGTCCTCCTAATAAAACGTTATTTTAAAAAATGTGGAAAGCCACGGGAAATTAAACCCACTGGTGGGATTCAATTCAGACGTACAGTGAGAATATGAAGAGTTTCAGCTTCGCCCGTCCCCTCTCTCCGAGACTGAAGAGTAAAACTCTGGCCATCATGGGTATTTCGAGGAAGAATGAACTTAATGGGACCCTCTGAAGAATTCAAAGTCATTACCTTTCCACTGGTAATTTGATCACGCAAGATTTTTACTTCATAAAAAAAGCGGGGATTCTCGGGTTTTGCGATTTTCTGAATAGGCACACTAAGATTCAATACAAGGTCCCCACGCCTTTTGGAAAACAAACTCCCTTCCCCCTTGCCCGGTATTCTAAGGGACATCTGATTCCAGTCCCCAGAAGGAACTTTTATTTCAAAACGCTCTTTACCCGATTTCAAATGAAGGCTGGCACCTTTTTGCAGGATTGATTCTGATATTTTTATGTCTTTTTGAATATCCAACTGGAAGATTTTGGTATCCAGTTCAACCAGAAAACTTAACCCTGAACGGAATACCCGTTGTACGGCAGAATTATCCCTCAGACTATCGAACAGGCTACCCCATATATCAGGGTTTCTCTTTGGAGTAAAAGCCCCCCGTTGGTCTGGCAGAACATTATGGGCGGCTTTATAATGGGTTTCCAGATATTCGAAAGCTTGGTTGATTTCTTTCAGTCGGGTGTCATCGGACCTTTTTTCCGGATTGATATCCGGATGAAATTGTTTGGCCAGGGAATGATAGGATTTACGCACCGTCCGCCAATCTTCTCCGGGGGACACGTTTAGGATTTTAAAACATTCAACAATTTGCATAAGATTCCCTGTATTCAGGTTCTGTGCCAAACCCTGAAATATTGATGACTCTTTAAATATCAAGTAGCTATAAAAATATCCTCTTTTGCAGGTGGTTGCAACCGGGAAAAATCTACCAGAATTTCTAAATTTTATAGTTTATTATTTTTCAATGAGTTATATTGTACTTATTGAGATTGGTCATGGGCTTTGGCCCGGCAAATATTTCCCCTACAATCTAAAATTACTTGAATTTTTGAAGCTTTTCCTGTTTGCATGATGATGAAAACCCCTGACATGTCGACCCCAGCACAAAACTTCTTTGGGACCACCGAACTCCAACTCAAAAAACTATTTTCTGAATGGAAAGAGCAGCCCTATCGAGTGCATCAGGTATTCACCTGGGTCTATCATTATCATTGCAGGGACTTTAATGAGATGACCAATCTTTCAAAATCTTTGCGTTCCCGTTTGGCAGAGAATTTTTATTTTGCCCTTCCAAAAATTCAAAGTCGAACCCATTCAAAGGACGGGTCAATTAAATATTTATTTGAATTGGACGATGGCGCGGTTGTTGAAAGTGTCTGGATGCCATCAGATTCCAGAAACACTTTATGCCTTTCTACACAAGTGGGGTGCCGTTTGAATTGTACGTTCTGTTTAACAGCCAGCCTGGGACTGAAACGAAATTTGACAGCAGGTGAAATTATCGGTCAGCACCTCGCCATCAACCAAGAACAGGAATACCAAATCACCAATATCGTTTTTATGGGGATGGGCGAACCCTTGGATAATTATGGACCGGTTGTGGATGCTTTGCGTCTCATGACCTCCCCGGAGGCTATGAAGATCTCAACAAGAAAAATAACCGTTTCCACCTCAGGACTGGTTGACAAAATGAAAGCTTTTCAAGAGGAAAATCTGGCAATAAACCTGGCTATTTCCCTCAACGCTTCCGACAATGCCACGCGTGACAGGTTGATGCCGATAAATAAAAAATACCCCATTGAGGTGCTGATGGATTGCCTCAAAAAATATCCTTTAAAACCACAGAGGAGGCACACTATAGAATATGTCCTGCTTGCAGACATCAATGATTCGGATGAAGATGCCCGCAGACTGGCAAAATGGTTGAAAGATGTTCCCTGTAAGATCAACCTGATTCCTTTTAATTCTTTTGACTCCTCTGAATTCAGACCTCCCTCCGAAGAGAGAGTTTTGAATTTTCAAAATTATTTGATCGAAAAGAATTTTTCTGCATTCATTAGGCAAAACCGGGCAACAGACATACTCGGTGCCTGTGGACAACTTGCGGCACAATCTGCCAGCGTGATACCCCTTCGGGGCATGAAGGCAAATGATGAGCATAACGCGCTGGACCCAGTAAGCAATTAAACCAACACCCTTTCCATAACATTCATGAATAATCCTGAGTTGTCTATTGTTATTCCTTTATACAATGAACGGGACAACCTGATTCCCCTTGAGGACAAGCTGGAGGCAGAACTATCAAAACTGAACCTGAGTTACGAAATTATTCTTATTGATGATGGAAGTGTCGATGGAAGCGCTCATTTGATCGAATCTTTGCAGAAGCACAATCCACGCATCAGGCTTATCCAATTCGGCCACAACCATGGGCAATCCGCGGCATTCTCGGCTGGGTTCAAAGCGGCACGGGGGCAAATTATTGTTACCCTCGATGCCGATTTGCAGAACAACCCTGCCGACATTCCTCTTCTTCTGGAAAAGATGCAGGACTATGATGTGGTCTGCGGCTGGCGCCATAAAAGGAATGATCCGTGGATCAAAAGGGTTTCCTCAATTATTGGCAATGCTGTGCGGAATAAATTGAGCGAAGAGGAAATTGCTGATACCGGTTGCTCCCTGAAAGCATTTCGCCGAGAGTGCTTCGATAAGGTAAAGTTCTTCAAAGGAATGCATCGGTTTTTTCCTACCTTAATGAAAATGGAAGGGTTCCGGGTCACCCAGGTCAAAGTCAGTCACCATCCCCGGCTTCATGGGGAATCAAAATACAACATTCGCAACCGCCTGTTTTCTTCCTTCCTGGACTTAATGGCCATCCGCTGGATGAAAAAGCGACAGATCAACTATGATATTATCAAGGAGGATTAAATGACAGTAAACCAATGGCTGATCATTGGATTTATAGGGCAAGCCCTTTTTGGCGCCCGTTTTATAATCCAGTGGGTTGTTTCCGAAAAAAAAAGAGAAAGCACCATCCCTCTTGCCTTTTGGTATTGCAGTATAGGTGGTGCAGTGGTGCTTTTGGCTTATGCCATCCACAAGCAGGACCCCGTGTTCATTGTCGGACAAAGCCTGGGAACGATTATCTACATTCGCAACCTGGTACTCATAGACCGCAAGAAAAAAGCTCTGGCTCCAGTGGAAACTAATAATGAGTAACTGGAAAATTAGAATCGGCGGCCTGGCCCTCATGGTACTGGGCGGGTTCCTTTTTGTCTGGTCCGTGAAAACCATTCAGTCAGAGTGGCCGCAAATATTTGTGGGTTTGCTCTCTGTATTCAGTATATCCATGGGTTTTGCTCTGCTCATCATGCCACTGGATTTAAACGAGGATAGTTCCACACCAGAATGACCCCCTCATTTCTGCTTTTCTCCCCTTTACAAACTCCTTATTTCCTGCCCATAAAACAGGAAAAACCTTTTATTAGCAGTAGTTTTGAAAGTCCTTGACTTTACTTAACCCGTATGATATTTCTCTACTTTCTTTAAGCCTTTTAACCTCAAAACAGGTTAAAAATATTGGAGAATTGAGGTTTCCCATAGTTGGGGAACAGCTACTTATCGCCTTCTAAACAGGCCTTTCATTTTATCGATGATAAAACAATCTCAAAGTTCTTTAAAGAACACCTTTTTTAAATCCCTGATCTGCCTGATTTTTATTTATTTGCTGGGGCATTTAACCCCTTTTCTCTCTGTCTCTTCTAATTCCATCATTTTGAATCTGAGTTTTCAGACCTTGGCATACGCCCAAGAAGATGAGGAAGATGAAGAGGACGAAGAGGACGAAGAGGAAGATGAGGAAGACGGGGAAGAAAGCGACGATGAAGAAGATCTTTCCTATTTAACAGATATTGGGCCCGCCGCAGATCACGAGTTTGAAGAGTTCTCGTTCCTGGATTTTAGCAACCGCAAGCTCACCTGGTTTGCTGCCCAGATGCATATTCTCTTCGCTTCTTTCATTCTCGGTTGCCCCATGTTTGTGGTCATCATGGAGGTTATGGGTGCCCGCCGGACCCAAGGAGTTCGCAAAGCGATTATCCTGTCAAACGTGTTTTTGGGTGTTCTCATAGGCGTTGTTATAGGAATCACCGGTGAAATCATAATCGGTATCCATCACGGTGTTTTGTATGGGCTATGGGCTTGCGCATTCGGGGGTTTAATAGTCAGTTTCCTGA
>CATMOP010000145.1 GCA_950072225.1 uncultured Nitrospina sp. | reverse complement strand
GGAACTGGCCACGGAACGATTAAAAACTCAGGAGGTATGGCTTCAATTATAAGGAACAGAATTTTAGAGGGCGCCTTCAGTTGGATTGAATTTCTTGCATGATCTTATCGCCGCCCATATCCAGTAACGTGTTGCCCATTTCATTACCCAGGGCAACGGCTTTGACTTTGTTTCCTTTCAATTCATTTTTGTATAAGGTCTTTCCGTCAAGACTTGCGACCAGTCCCCTTAATATCATTTCATCACCTTCTATGGTGGCAAACGCACCAATAGGAACATTGCAACCGCCTTCAAGGCGAGCGACGACGGCCCTTTCCGCGTCCAGAGCGAGGTGTGTGTTTTCATCATCCATATCCGCCAGAAGGATCTGGTTTTCAACATCATGTTTGCGAGTTTCTATTCCCACTGCACCCTGCCCCATGGCTGGCAATAAAATTTCAGGGCTTATAATTTCCGAAATTTTGTTTTCCCACCCCATGCGAATAAGACCTGCCGCGGCGAGGATGATAGCATCCAGCCCCTCCGTTTCCAGTTTCTTTATCCTCGTTTCCAAATTGCCGCGAAGGGGAATCAACTTCAGGTCCGGACGATAATGAAGCAATTGCGAAATTCTGCGTAAACTGCCTGTCCCGACCTTTGCGCCTTTTGGAAGATCGTTTAGCTTAATATTGTCTCTTGAAATCAAAGCGTCAAAAGGATTCTCCCTTTTTGTCACGGATGCAATACATAAAGCAAAGGGAAATTTTATAGGCATATCTTTCATGCTATGAACGGCAAAATCGACATCTTTTCTCAACAAGGCCTCTTCTAATTCCTTAACGAACAAACCCTTCCCGCCAATTTTAGCTAACGGAACATCCTGGATCTTATCTCCAGAAGTCTTTATGATGACAATTTCCACGGGAATATCCGGGTGCTGTGATTCCAGCTGCTCCTTAATCCAGTTAGCCTGCCACAATGCCAGAGGACTCCCCCTGCTACCGATTTTAATTCTTCTTGATTCCATTTAATCGTCCAAATGGAATAAGTGACGAATGGCCTGTAAATAGACATGGCCATCCTTGGACTGGATTTTCTTTTTAAGGTTGATGGTGGGTTTATGCAGAATTTTATTGACCAATGATTGAGTCAATTGATGGATGGCCTTCTGATCATTTTTAGAAAGATGCGAGAGGTTTTTAAGTGTTTTCTCCACTTCAATTTTGCGCATCTCCTCAGCACGGTTACGCATTTCAATAATGGTGGGAACAGCGTCCAAGATGGAGAACCAGTTGTTAAATTTAGCAACTTCCTGCTTAATAATCTCCATGGCGTTTTCAGCTTCTTTCTGCCGCTCCTCCATGTTTGCGTTGACCACATTCTGAAGATCATCAATGTCATAAAGATAAACGTTCTCCAAATCGTTCACCTCGGGTGCTATATCCCTGGGAACAGCAATATCGATAAGGAAGATCGGTTTGTTTTTTCTTTTATGTATTGCCTTCTCTATCATCTCCTTATTAATGATAAACTTTGGTGCGGAAGTCGAAGTAATGACAATGTCTGCCCGATACAATTCCTCTTTGAAAGCATCAAAGTCCAGCGCACACCCGTTCAAGGTTTGGGCAAGAGAAATAGCCCGTTCATAAGTTCTGCTGGCCACATACACCGTTTTTACACCATAGGATATAAGATGTTTTGCGGCTAGCTCTGCCATTTCACCTGTTCCCACCAGCATTACCGAGTGATTTTCTAAATCATCAAAGATTTTTTTTGCCAGTTCCACTGCGGCGGAACTTATAGAAACTCCCCGTTCTGAAATTCCGGTCTCTTCCCTGACTTTTTTAGCAACATTGAAGGCCTTTTCAAACAGCTGGTTCAAAACCAGGCCGGTTGAACTTGAAGCCCGGGCAGTGTTGTAAGCGTCCTTCACTTGTCCCAGAATCTGAGCCTCCCCCAAAATCATCGAGTCCAAACTCGAAGAAACCCTGAAAAGATGCTCTATGGCCTGATTATCTCGATAGCTATAAAAATACTGATCCAGACTTCCCCGCGAAAGACCATGGTAGTCACAAATGAAATCTTTTAGAAGCTGGATCCCTTGGTCGGTATTTTCGACACGAGCATAAATTTCAACTCGATTGCAGGTCGAGAGGATGATATTTTCAACAATTTCTGGACATCGAACCAAATGTTCGAGAGAGGCTTCCAACTTTACCTGATTGAAGGCAAGCTTTTCCCTGATTTCCACAGGGGTAGCCTTATGGTTGACCCCCACCAGAACAAGATTAGACTCGGTTGATATCATAATATGTGTAAAAAATAAGTCCCGATTACCGTTATAAACCCGAAAATGGCTCCTTGAGCAGCCTTCTTACCTCGCAACCCTACAGCCATTCTTCCAAAAAAAATAAGGCAATAAATCAACCAGGTTGCCACTAACGGCAAGGTGCGCGTAAGATCCCAAGAAAAAAATGGCTGGTTCATTTCAGTGTTTTGAATGGAGCCAGTCATAAAACCCAGGGTGAACAAAGGAAACCCTATCATTATCACCTTGAAGTTCAAATTGTCCAGAACCTCAAGGGAAGGCATTCTAAAATACATAATGCCGAGCTTTTTCGTTTTTACCTGATGCTCTTGAATCAAATACATGATTCCGGCGGCAAATGCGATTGAAAATGCCGCATACCCCATGATTGACAGGGTTCGGTGCATAGTCAACCAGAAACGTACCTCTGACTCGGGAACCAAAGCCGTCTCTTTAGAAAGAAAAGCTGAAAACAATAAAACAATAAAAACCAGAGGAATAACAAAAGCCCCCAGATCCTTAATTTTATATTTCCACTCCGCCAAAATGTAAACGACCACCATCAACCAGGATAGAAACAGTGCCACCTCAAAAGAAGTGGTGTATGGCCCATGACCTGTCTGGCTGGAACGAATTCCTATAGTGACCGTTTGGCAAACCAGACCAAATGCTACCATCCACCCGGCAAAAGTAGAAACCAGGGGCCTCCGGTATGCCAGATAAACAAAATAACCCAGCGAAGCCATGAGATAACTAAATAAAGATAAATTGAACGAAATTTTATCCATGGCTCGTTGATGACACAAAAAGTCGAGATTTTAGAAGTTTGGCATGTATCGTAACATTTTGTTTTCAGGGATTCAACGGGCAGATCACGAACCAGACAAATTCACTCATAAGGAATATTTCAGCAAAAAAGACCTATCCCTTGTGGCAGATGGTTCAAGATTGATTAGTGTTCTACGGATACCGGGGAGGCATGGGGAAAGATAAATTTATTGCAGTTGATCGCGGGGGGATTTATTACCTTCTTTGCTTTTGAGCACTTCTTTTAATTCAACCATGAATTCATTCACGTCTTTGAAGGAACGATAAACGGAAGCAAAACGAACGTAGGCGACATCATCCAGGTTATAAATTTCACTGATGACTTTTTCGCCAACCTTTACGGCAGAGACTTCCTTTTCGCCCAGTTCCTGAACATACTGTTCCACACGGTCAACGAGGTCTTCAATATCTTTTATGCTTACCGGTCTTTTCTGGCAAGCTTTCTGTACACCATGAATAATCTTGTCCCGGTCAAACTCTTCCCGCCGACCGTCTTTTTTTATCACTAGAGGTAAAGACCGCTCCAGCTTTTCGTAGGTGGTAAACCTCTCGGAGCAACTCAGGCATTCCCTTCGTCTTCGTATAACAGTCCCCTCTTTATTCAGGCGGGAGTCAATGACTTTATTTTCCATGCCAGAGCAATCAGGACATTTCATAGGGCAAGATTTATTGCTTGGTTAATTCCAAGTGAAGTGGAAACTGGTCGCAGAGTTCACGTACTTTTTTACGAGTTTGGGCGTGCAGACTATCATCCCCTACTTTTTCTAGTGTCTGGACAATCATTTCTCCGATTCTACGCATTTCATTTTCTTTCATTCCCCGGGTGGTCAGCGCAGGTGTTCCGATCCGAACTCCCGATGTCACAAACGGACTCCGGGTCTCAAAAGGCACGGTGTTCTTATTCACCGTGATTCCAGCTTTTTCCAATGCCGCTTCAGCATCCTTACCGGTAATATCCTGAGGCCTAAGATCCAGTAGCAGCAAGTGCGTATCCGTTCCACCGCTGACAATTTTATAGCCTTGATCAATTAAAAATTGCGCCAGACATTTAGCGTTGGCTATCACCTGCTTCTGGTAGGTCACAAAATTCTCACTCAAAGCTTCTTTAAACGCCACCGCTTTTGCGGCAATTACATGCATGAGGGGGCCACCCTGAATACCGGGAAAAATTCTTTTATTGACCTCCTTGGCATATTCTTCTTTACAAAAAATCATTCCGCCCCGGGGTCCCCTGAGAGTTTTATGCGTTGTAGTGGTGACAAAATCTGAGTGGGGGATTGGTGAGGGATAAAGACCCGCCGCAATCAACCCTGCAGGATGCGCGATATCTGTCATAATTTTTGCCCCGACCTCATCGGCAATTTCGCGGAACTTGACAGGGTCGATCACCCTTGCATAAGCGCTTGCCCCCGCAATTATCAATTTAGGCCGGCTTTCAAGAGCCCGTTTCCTGACCTCGTCGTAGTCAATCAGCTCAGTTTCCTGACTCACGCCATAGGCTACAACATTATAGGTATATCCAGAAAAGTTAACCGGACAACCATGGGTCAGGTGCCCGCCATGGGACAAATTCATCCCTAGAATTGTATCTCCCGGCTTGAGAACCGTATGGTAAACCGCCATATTTGCCTGGGAGCCTGAATGGGGCTGAACATTGGCGTGTTCGGCGGAAAACAGTTTTTTTGCCCGTTCAATGGCAAGGCTTTCTGCAATATCAACGTATTCACAGCCGCCATAATAACGCTTGCCAGGGTAGCCTTCGGCATATTTATTGGTCATGACCGAGCCCTGAGCCTCCTGCACCTGGGGGCTGACAAAATTTTCCGAGGCGATCATTTCGAGGGTGTTATTTTCCCGCTCGGTTTCATCTATAATGGACTGTGCGATCTCCGGATCAAAATCAGCAAGTGACAATTTATATGTCTCCTTCGAATTAAAGATTTCCTTTAGTCTTTAAAGAAGCATCTATTTGATTAATTTTATCGAGCCGCCTTTGGTGGCGTCCCCCTTCAAAAGGCGTGTTCAGCCAGGTATTGACAATTTCAGCGGCCAACCCTTTTCCAATCACCCTACCCCCCATGATCAGGATATTTGAGTCATTGTGTTCGCGGCATAATTTAGCGGTGAAAACATCTGAACACAGGGTTCCACGAATCCCAGGGTACCGGTTGACCACAATGGACATGCCTATCCCCGTACCGCAGATCACGATCCCGCGGTCCACCTTTTTCTCGGCCACCGCTTCGGCAAGCTTTATCCCGTAGTCGGGATAATCCACAGAATCCCCGCTATGAGGCCCCAAATCATCCACTTCCCAACCGGTGTTTAAAAGGTGGGCGATGACACTTTCCTTAAGATCGAAACCCCCGTGATCGGAAGCTAAAGCAATTTTTTTCATGATAATTTCCGATTGAAAACTTGTTGAGACCTCATCAAAATTGAGGAGAATGGTCGGCCCTGAATGATGAAATATATGCCCTGGTGGGAGGCTACTTACTAGGCTAGTTTAACTCAAAAAGGATACTAAATAAAGAATCAGGTTTTGTCAACCACATAGGTCCCGCTGGCTATTAGGTTGTAATTGCATTTAAAAAATTTTAAACTATGAGAAGTATATTAACAAAAAAAACAACCCATTATGTG
>CATMOP010000144.1 GCA_950072225.1 uncultured Nitrospina sp. | reverse complement strand
CATGGTGGCACCCGAAAAATTCTTCTCATAAAGATGGCCCATGAATGAGCGCACCGCTAACCGGTCTATTTTTTCGAGTTGAATGGTGGAAGATTCAATGGCATGACCTGAGCGAGTCAAAAAATCCTGGAACTGGGAGATATCATTGAGATAACTGTCCAGCGTATGTGGAGAAGCATTTTTTTCCACGATCAGGTAATTTTTGAACTCCTGTAAGGCCTTTTCCATTAAATAACCCCTTATTTATCAATATTATCAAAATACCCGACCCTAAGGGGGAAGTCAAGTTGTTCAAAATCATGTTTACGGTTTGAAACTGCTATGGATTGAGTCCATAATTCTCTATGTACATATTTTGTTAACCGCTGACCCGAAAACGGGTCGCTTAAGAGCATCTCTGAAAATTATTTTTTGGCCATGAGCGGCCCTTATAAAATAAGGGCCACGAGTTGCCTTAGAGAAAGTTACAGAATAAATAGAGAGCCTTCTAAAATATTTTAGCCATTTAGTTGGCAGGGAGCATTATGTCTGATTCAACCAATCCGGAATTTAAAAGAGAACAACAGCAAGCCGGTGAAGCATTTCGAAAAGTGACCGAAATCCGCCAGAAACTGGACATCCTTGCTGAACATGTAGAGTCCCGAAAGGAGGCACTGGAAGAAGAAATTCAGGAACACCTGCACGAATCTCTGGCCAATGCGCGGGACTCGATGGAAAGGATCGAAGAAAACATCGCGCCGAAAGTGGAAAAAGCCATTCGAACCAAGATGGAAGAAATCGACCGCAAGATGGTGCGCATGAACGAAGATGGACTCGAAGCGGTGCGGGAAGAACTGGTGAAAGCCACCCCGGAACTCACCAAAACAATCCTGGAAGATCTAGATAAGCTGGTGGCGAAAAATACCCGCTTTGTAAAAATGGAAATATTGAGTGAGATCAAGGAAGAACTCAATAAATCGGTTCAGTCTGCAATTGCGCCCATCAACGATAAACTGGAAAAGGATCTGCCCGTATCTAAAACCTTGTCGATTTCTGCGTTAGTCCTGTCAGGGGTGGCATTATTGGGGATGATTTGGCTTGCTGTCAAGTAACCAGCCAGAACAGAAAAAAGAAAAGAATGCTGGAAATAATCACCTGCCAGATGAAACCGAAACCCGGCCCGGTAAAAAGGATCAAGACAGTACAGACACAGAGAATAACAAATGCCAGAATGTGCCGGGTGCGTTTTTTTAGGATCGGTTCCGGTGACATAAATTTTTAATCGCTTTTTCCCTGCAGAAGCAGTCTCTTGATATCTTCAAGAACCAGAATTTCTTCCGCCTCCAATAACAGACTATTGACTGAAAACTCGTTTTCCAGACCCTCTGTTTCCTGGGATTCAGGGCGAAGGCCCAGGCTGGGCGAAGAATCAAGATAGTTTTTGATATCCTCCTGGTTGAAACTGCTGAGGATGGCTTTCGCGAAATCGGCCAGGAGGGACTCCAGATGCTTAACCTGCTCCAAGGGTATGCTGTAATGTTCTTGGACCGTCAAGGCATAGCTCATCTTCAACACGCGCCCCCCCTGGTTCAGAGGATGATCTTCCGACATTTCATTGCTGGGATACAGAAATTGAAGCTTTCGCCTGGCTTTTCTGAGCAAGCTGAAATTTAACCCGAACTTTTCCCCAATAAGAAAAGAAAGGCTCGCATGGGTTCCCTCACGCTCTGCAAGCTGTAACGCTTCTCGGCAATATTCCTGTACCTGTTCGATTTCCATATTCCGGTTTTGAGCCACTAGCCGTGGGGGCAGCGTGCAATGGCCCATAAAGCCAAGAGAACGTATGCCGCATGTGATATTACTTCATTGGCCTTCATGCCCTGCAAGGGTAAAATAAAGATATGCTAAATTTCCTCCGGGTGTTGCCCGGCCACTAGCTGTAAAGAAAGAATACCACCGCCACATGCCTGGCGGTGTATGGGTGAACTCTGCCTATTATTCTTGTAATAAGGCCAGAAGTAAACCCTTCAATGTACCGATTACGGTTTTTTCCGAAGGAGTTTTTATGTTGTTTACCGGTTGTACAATTTGGCGCAAAGGTAAGCAAAGAGCCGGATCGCAGAATGAAGGAAGGGTTCATTTCCCCTAACTGGCTGCACATGGATGAAGTGCATGCCCGCATCGATTGCCCCGCCATCGGTCGCATAATTGTCCCCAATCATGCACACCTTGGTCAAATCCTGCAATTGCAGGAAGTCGGTCATGGCGATCTGGAATCCACGCGGGTCGGGCTTGGCGGGCACGTTGGAGACGACTTTTACCCCCATTTCCTGGAATGGTTGAAACCGGTCTTCCCAAGCATTGGTATAAATAGCTATTTTTAATCCTTTTTCCAACATGGCACGAACATGGTCTATCACCGTATGGTTATATTCTCTGGCATGATGAGGGCCAAGGGTGCCATCGGCATCGAGAAGAATTCCTTCAATGCCCTGAGCAAGGAGCCTATCTATGGAAACTTCCTCAAACCGTTTTACCTGCATAAAGGTGTCCAGCCGGGAAGGGCTGAAGGGCAGGGCAAGGAACCGGGAGGTTTTGGCCCAGGTAAGGCCCTCGCGTTGCGGAGAACCTCCGCTGCTATTTGGCAATTTCTTTATTTTGCGGGCATTTTGCACTTAATAAAATATGCGGGGCAATTATTTTTCAGGAAATTAATGTGAATTCAGGAGTGGTATCAAAAATACATTTCAGCAAATCATGCCGGGTGACAATCCCGACCAGCTTCCCCTGATGGATAATGGGCAGGCGGTTGATTTGATTATCGATTAAAGCTTTCATTACGGATGGCACTGAGGAATCCTGTTCCGCAGTGATAACATTTCGGGTCATGAACTCCTGTGATAGGGGGGATTTCAGGTTTTTCCCCTGTATGGATAATTGTAAAATATCACTTCCCGATACAAGGCCGATAACGGTGTTGTCTTCAACAACGAGCATACCGGAAATATTACTGCTATTCAGTTTTTTTAAAATATCATGGGCGGAGGTATTCGGGCAGGTGCATACCACCGACCGAGTCATGACCTCTGAAACCTTCATGGATTTCAAATTTTGAGCCATGAGCCACCTATTGAATAGTTTCAGGTATTTAAAAAGGCTAAAATAAATTGGATCGGGCAAACAGCTATAAATAATTTTAACTAATTTTGGTGTTCCAAATCAATTGAAAACCGTTCTCTCAATATTTTTACTGTTTACTATGGTCTCCAATGCCCAGGCCAGGACTGCTGAGGAATGGTATGCCCTAGGGTTTGAGCAAAGTTTGGAAGGGGATAGGCAAAATGCAGTTCGATCTTATCAACAGGCGTTGCGTCTCAAAAAGAATTGGCCGGAGGCTCATCATAACCTGGCTCTGTTGTTCTATCATCTAAAAGACGGGGTGAAAGCGATTCACCATTTGCGCCTGGCTGAAAAACTTTACCTAAAGGACCCGGAATCCAAACGAAACCTGCATATCGTCCAAAAAAACCTTGAAAAAACCTACGCGGAATTTGACCTCAACTCGGAAGAGTTCGAGGATCTCGCTACCATGCATCCTGTTACCCATTCACCCGTCTGGGTGGTTAAGGGCTATGGTTTTGCTATGAGGGGTCATCTGTTCACACTTGCCAACAGTTTGGGCGATGCGGAGCAGGTGAGGGTGCGGTTTGGGGATCAGCCTCCCATGTCCGCTAAAATTGTGCGACGTTATATCATCTATGACCTGGCTCTGTTGAAACTGGAGACCAAGAAACCGGGACTTCTGCTAGCCGATTCTTCTGCCCATCAGGTAGGGGAATTCCTGGAATCGCCCAACATCGATAGTGGGGGTTCTGATAATTTCCCTTTGATGAAAGGGAAGGTTGTAGGATTGAAAGCAATCATGAACGATAAGAATATTTTTGAATTGGATTTTCCATCACCACCGGTACCGGGCTCTCCTTTGCTGAATGAAAAGGGACAAGTCGTGGGTATCATTCTTTCCACTGCGCAAATCGTCAAAAATTTTCAGGCGGCGGGCTTGCCTCCGGATGGGAGCATTGCGCTTAAATCGTCTTATCTCAGCCGTATATTTTCCCTTTATTTAAAATCGCTTGAGGGACCCAAAAAGAAAAAGTCCAGACCTGATAGGAAGGAGCCGGTTTTTTCACCCCGTTCCTCCACCACCCGCCGGAATCCTGTCCTGGCGGTTGTTGAAGGTAGGGTGATGTCGGGAGGCGGTCCTTGAAATCGCGAGCCAGCAAACAGAAAAATAAACAACCTTTTTTCCTGCTGATAATTTTTGTTTTTCTTTTTGTGGTTTCATTTTCCTCACGGTCTTCAGCTTTTGAAATCGTCATCAAGTTGACCGGTAATGAACAATTTCCTGGAGTGGTACGTGTCGATGCGGGGACGGGTAAAAATATAGATCGGGTGTGCCTGCTGGGCCTGGAGGCAAAGGGCAGTATCGATCTGGATTTCATTATGACCTTGTCCGAAAAAGGTATTCCAGAGGGGGATTACCGGGTTTCCAAAGCTTTCACCGAGGAAATGTGGCCCACGTCATCGTTCAGCGCCAGCGGAGCGTTAAGGCTGGTGCCTCAATCTAAAGCGGCGGTGGAATTTTTGCGGACAGCGGGCAAACAGGGCCTGGCTCTTCACGCCCGGGATTTTTATCCGCTGGCCGGGAAAATGACAGACAATCCTAAGATGATCCGGTTTTTCAGCGACCAGTTATTTGAGCGCCTGGCTGAAAGATGGGGTGCCCTTCGCATCTCCAATTGGGATATGGGACGCTTTCATGACTTTTACCGGAGAAATACGGGATCGGACCAAAAATGGAAGGTGAAGGTGACGGCTAGCGGGTTGGAGGCGGTTAAAAATATCTGTGCTCCGCTTAAAGTCCAGCGCAAACCCGGTGGTGAGTTAGAGTAAACCAGAGGGCCAATGAACAATATTTTTTCTAGCCAGCCAAAGCTATTTACCCCTTCGGGGGACCAAGGCTAAGGAAAAATATCATGGCTAATGGCTCTGTGCCTAGCGGCCCACTCCCGTGGGAGGAACCTAACAAGGACCTATCAAGCCGAGATAACTCTTTGCTAGCCAGCTAAAGTTATTGCAAATTGAGGCCAGCGCCACGCTGGGCATATTTATATCCACACTCTTTTTGGTTGGAAATTGTAACCATGCCATCGTGCCGGTCTTTCAAGGCTTCGGTTTCCGCTAAATCCGCCACATGGGAATCAGACACCATCAATATGGTATTCAATATTAGAAGAGGAGGGAAAGCAAACCTGGCCACCCCAAGAGCCAAATCTCTCAGGTTCTGCAAGGTGTGATCTGTATCTTCCAAAGTTTTTAATTTTACTTGAGCAAGTTCCAGCTCTTTTTCAAGCGCCAAACAGGAGGCCTGGCTATCCCCAGACTGGGCAACATAAACCTTTCCCGCGGCACAACCCGAAAACAAAAAACCTAAAACACCAAAAACAAACAAACGCAACCAGTTCTTCATTTGCACTCCAAACAAACTAAGGTTGACAAAATTTTTTTAAGAATTTGCTCTGAGAAGTTAGGAACTCAATATAAGGATTGAGATTTAGAACCCGAAGAAACGAACAGGAAGAAAAATAGCTGGGGGTAAAAAGGGGTCTTTAAATAAACTATCCTGGCAATAGATATAACTCATTTTTTCCTGAATTGGAAATTAAAATGCCAAAAAAATGGAGAAAACCCCCCCCTTCCCCAGCGTTTTAAATTCCAATTCAGG
>CATMOP010000143.1 GCA_950072225.1 uncultured Nitrospina sp. | reverse complement strand
CGGCTATGGAAACCGAGCGCGGACAGAATGTCAGTAATTTAATTTAAACGAACCGCCCCGCCAGCGACATGCTGTTTGGGCCTTAAAAGGAACTCATCAAGAGGAGACAAGCTGTAACCGGGATAACCCCATCGTACTTGAATAGGATCTCGAAATTTATTGGCATGGTTTGCGGCCTGGTCCAATATTTTTCGAAGGTTCGGTTTTCAACTTGAAGCCCTTTTTGGGCCTTGTTACTTCAACCCGGCTTTTTGCCTGACGGCGAAAGTCTGTTCGAAGTAAATGCACACGGCACCAACGAGGCGGGCGTTTTATTTTTTTCCGGTTTAACGGCGCGATTCTGTTCTTGATGTGTTTATCGACATTTTCGATTAAACACTTTAATGGCGAAATAGGTTTTCTTCGCCAGACCGGAAAGAATCGTGCAGATTCTCAACAACGTCAGTGCCACGTTTTTCCCTCTCAATTCGACCCGATCGACCAGTAATGACCTGAATGTCCGTATTGCCCGCGATACAATAAACCAATCCGGCAGTCCTCAGGAAATCAAACGGGACATCCTGTTTAACTCTGTATTTATCAATACAAGAAAGGTACCCAATCTGGAGGCCACAGGCCCATTGGCGGCCTTCCGGGTGAACGATGCCATTGCTCTGCTTTCCCGTCGGTTCGACTCCAGAAAAATCCCCATTTTGGAAGATCTGGGAAAAAAGGAGCGGTTCACTCTGCTCAAACTTCGCCAATTGGATGACCTTTCCACTTCCCTGAAGACCCTTGGGCAAACAGTTACTGAGCTGTTCAGTGTTGATGCGCTGAACCCCAAATCGTCTTCTTCAACCCGGTCAAAACGGGTGCAGGCGTTTGTGGGAAAGGATGCGCCCCTGGATTCCTTCCGCATCAGTCCGGTACGTCTGTCGAAAGGGGCGATTCTGGCTTCCGATGAGCAATCCACTCCCTTGGGCACTCTGGGCCTGACAGGTAGTTTTTTCATCAATGGTGTGAAAATTACCGTCGAATCATCAGATACGCTGATTGACCTGAAAAACAAAATCAATTTCGGCGAAGACCATAACCGTAACGGGGTTCTCGATAAAACGGAAGATGTGAACAATAACGGGACGCTTGATATTATTCAAACCGCGAATTCCGAGTTTGTTCCGGCCATATTCATTACTGAAGACCTTGATGGCGATGGCGAGCTCGACCCGGATGAAGATGTTAATGATAATGGCCGGTTGGATGGGGGAGTTGCGGAGACCAAGGTCCTTGCGCTGATTAAGGATAACCGGTTGGTCCTGGTTGGGTTGGCAGGCGGGCGTGACCGAATTGATTTGCTGGATAGCGACGAGGTGCTTTTGAACCTCGGATTCTTTGAACTAAATTTTAAAGGGTTCCCGGTCCAGAAGGAATTCCAGTTTGATTCTGAAGACCAAGACCTTGCGGTCAATCTGATTCAACAACCTCAAACCGCAAAAATCGAAATCGACGGGAAACCCGTGTTCAGCGATACCAACGTCTTTTCGGGGGTGATCGAAGATACTGATCTGGTCATCAAAAAAGCATCGGAAAAAGCCGCCCAAATAAACATCTTCATTGATACCGAAACATTTTTTACCCAGATCAAAACCCTGTTTGATCAATTCAATAATTCCATTTCAAAAATCAATAACCTTTTGGGTATCTCCCGGACATTTGCGCAAGATGGGGACATTCAGGACATCCGCAACGACCTCACCTTCAAACCCCAGGAAAGGGCGCGGGGGCTTGCTAAACGAAATGAAGATATAGACACGCTGCGGGGTCGACCGGGAAACCCCTTTGCCACAGGCATTAAGGTGGTCAATCCGGAGAAAAACAACCCGCAGGAAGTCGCGATCACCTCTGCGGTCCAGGCTGTCAAATCCGGAATAACCCGGGCTTTTCAAAGCCAAAATGAAAACCTTTTGCGCAGGCTGGGTTCCATAGGCATCCGCACCTTGGCGGACAACACCTTTTTGCTGGACGAAAGAGAATTCCGGCGCGGACTCAACTCCAACACGACAGAAATTTTTGACCTGTTCACCAACCCCGAAACTGGAATTCTGCCCAACCTGGCGGAAAGGCTGAGCATCATTTTGCGGGATGACCTGGGTGAACTGGCTATTGAGAAAAACGAAATTGTTGTGCAGTCGAGTTCACCAAGAATCCAGGCAGAAAATTTTCGCAAGCTTACCGAAAACAACAATTTAGGAAACACAACACAAACCCTTATCGCAGTGGCATGAACTTAAATTATGGATAAACAAAAAACAGAAATTATCAGGCTTCTCAAACATAAGAAGGAAACCTGCGCCCGGCTTCTGCAGAAAATAGGAGAGCAAGTGGAAGCCGTGAACAATCAGGATCACTCCCGATTGGCAGTGATTATCGAGGGCAAGGAAGGGTTGATCGCCGGACTCAATGATACTGACCAAAAGATTGCCGACCTGGCCTGTGATCTGGATGAAGCCACCCGGGAATCGCTGGTTGGTGAATTCGAAGAGTTGGGGCGTCGCATTGAAGCCGATTTGGAAAAAATTATCGAACAGGAAACCGTTTGCCAGGAAAAACTCAACATCGTGAAAAACGAGGTGCTGGAAAAGATCAAAGACGTAAAAAATGGAAAGGTGCTTTTAAAAGGTTATGGAATATCTCCAAGAATCAAACCAAAAATTTCAAAAAACGTTTAACTGAAAGGAAAAGATCATGGACATTTCAATTGTTCCCATCAGCAGGGTTTTTAAAATCTATCAGGGGCAGGCCCGCATAGCAGAGTTGAACAGCAAGAATCCGGTCAAACGGGTTCAGGGCCAACGCGACCGGGTCAGTATTTCGAAGGAAGCCAGAGCGGCGTTGACTTCACACACTCAGGGGCGGTCTCCACAATTAGAGACCAAGAATGTGGAAGCCTCGTTCGTGCAAACCCAGTTGGTGCAAACCGAGGAGGTTGGGGCGGGGGGAAATTTGGGAAAGGCACCCGAGCAAGCCGCAGTATAAAAGTTTTTCTAAATGAAACTTTGTGGGATGGGCGGTTTTGTTTTTTTAAACGCCTTAATTCTGCTACTATCCTGCCTTTGATTTGAGAATATATTTTGCCGGATTTCCCTATGATTTGTGTCCCCATTATTGGACCGTCCGTGTTCAAAGCTCAGGAGCAGATCGCATCCGCTTCGGCGGTTGCCGACATTTTGGAACTGCGCCTGGACTTGGTAGATGCTCCCGACCTGAATATTTTGCTCGATTCGGCAAACCTGCCGGTCATCGTTACCAACCGCTCCAAACGTGATGGTGGACAATTTAAAGGGTCGGATGAAGAGCGCCTACAGTCGCTTCGGAAGGCCCTGAAAGCTGGAGCCGATTACGTGGATATTGAAGTCTCCACGCCCAGGGAACATTTGCAACCCTTCCTGGAAGAAGGGGATCCCTCAAGGATCATTATTTCTTATCACGACTTTTCACACACTCCCGAAGATTTCAATCCGCTTTATGAAGCCATGTGCGAAATGCCGGGAGATATCATCAAAATCGTTACCTACGCCCGGGATCTTGCAGACAACCTGAAAATGTTTGAATTGTTAAAACGGGCCGGGCAGGAGAAGCAAAAGCTTATTGGTCTTTGCATGGGAGACCTGGGAGAAATTAGTCGCATCCTTTCCCCCCTGTTTGGCGGATTTCTGACCTTTGGCAGTCTTGAGACCGGGCAGGAGAGCGCCCCCGGTCAGATTCCTGCAAAAACCCTCAAAGATATTTATCGGATCAACACAGCCCGTCCTGATTTTAAGATCTATGGAGTCATTGGCAATCCGGTATCGAAAAGCCAGGGGTATCTGGTTCACAACCGGGCTTTCCAGGAAAAGGGATCTACGGACATCTACGTTTCTTTTCTTGTCGATAATGTGGAAAAATTTTTCACCCGCTTTAAGGATTTTTTTAGTGGACTGAGTGTCACCATGCCCGCTAAGGAACAGATCATGCCCCTGTTGGACCGCATCGATGAAACGGCCGGAAAAATCGGCGCGGTCAATACGGTGGTGAAAGAAGGGTCTGACTGGGTAGGCTATAACACCGACTGCTCCGGCGCCATTTCAGCCCTCGAAGCCTGTACACCGCTAAAGGATAAAAATGTCCTGATCCTTGGTTCCGGAGGAACCGCGAAGGCCATCGGCTTTGGCGTGAAAGAAAAAGGCGGTCGGTTGACCGTCACCTATAATAAGAATAAAGAACGAGGGGAAAGCCTGGCAAAGGAGTTGGACTGCGAATCGATCCATTGCCGCGATGCCGGTACCCGATCTATCGATATTCTCATTAATTGTTCGCCGGTGGGCATGAGCCCAAATGTCAATGAAAGCCCGTTTCTGGCAAGAGATTTCAAAGAAGGTATGGTGGTGTTCGACTCGGTTTACAATCCGCTGGAGACGAGACTTTTGCGCGAAGCCAAATCCGCCGGATGCACAGTCATCGCCGGTAGCGAGCTGTTTGTCAATCAGGCGGCCCGCCAGTTTGAACTCTGGACCGGCCAACCCGCCCCCATCGACATCATGCGGCAGGTGCTACTGCAAAAGTTGAAAGCCCACTAGCCGTGGCTACTAGCTGCAGGGGCAACTGGGCAAGGGCTCAGCAAGCCGAGACAACTCTTTGTTAGCAGACACAGCGATTGCACACGCTGGCCCCACGCCTAGTGGTGGCTAGCCCGAGGATCGGTAGCGGGGTACTTTTGCGTCTACCACCTGCGACCACGCATCAATGCCGCCGATCAGATTGTGAACGGTTTTGAATCCACATTCGATCAATTCCATGGCGGCTCTTTGCGAACGTTCTCCATAGTGGCAGATCACCACGATCTCTTCTTCAAAGATAAATTCTTGTTGTCGGTCAATGACTTCGGCCAGTGGAAAATTTTCTGATCCATCAATGGCGGCCAGGGAATACTCCCAGGGTTCCCGAACATCAAGCAGAAAAATATCTTCCCCGTTATCCAGCTTATTTTTTAGCTCAAGGGGTTGAAGTTGTTTGACGGAGTTCATGGGTATTATTGAAAGCCAATCAACGGCCAGTAGACCAGAAGGAGGAGAACGTAGCAAACCAGACCCAGCAAGCTGAGGACGATTCCTGAAAAGATCATATCCTTCAAGGTCAAGAACCTTGAAGAATATGCCAGCGCCGCGGCCGGGGTGGCGATTGGCAAAATGAAGGCAAAATTGCTGGGTAATAGCACCGTCATAGTGGCCACTACCGGATCGATACCATAATTTGGTCCCATACTGATGGCGGTAGGAAGAAGGATGGCGATGACCGCTGAATTGCTCATAAAAGTGGTGAACAAGGTGGATAACACCGCCATGACCAGTAGGAAAACAATACCCGATTCGACCAGCCCCGAAAACAGTTTTTCAGCAAGCCATAACGCCGCCCCCGATTCCGCCATGACCTCTCCCAGGCAGATGGCGCCTCCATACATTAGAACAATGGCCCAGTTGATGTGAGCTTCCACCATTTTCCAGGTTATGAGATTCAGCACGAACAATAGAACGATGGCAATAATAGCGATGTTGGCGATACCCAACTGGTCGCCAAACCCGAACCAGCAAAAAAGCGTGCCTCCCATCACCAGGGCAATACCCTTTTCCTGAAAGGTTACTCGTCCCATGACCAGCGATTTTTGTTTCAACGCTTTTCGAGCTGGCTCGATGTCATGGATATCCGGAGGAAACAGGATTTTCAAGGCCAGCCAGCCCCCCGCAAACAAGAGTAGCACCAGCGGAAAACTCAACTGAGTATATTTAAGAATTCCCAGGGTTTGTTGCCCGGC